>NZ_JBHTSL010000030.1:1586-59696 GCF_042795115.1 Arthrobacter sp. NPDC056493
GGGGCCCCAATCGAGCTTGCGAGATTGGGGAGGCGGTGGATGGGCCCACGCTGCCGAGGGGCCCCAATCGAGCTTGCGAGATTGGGGAGGCGGTGGATGGGCCCACGCTGCCGAGGGGCCCCAATCGAGCTTGCGAGATTGGGGAGGCGGTGGGGATTAGTCTTGGGGTGTGCTGAAGATTGGGTTGACCGGCGGAATCGCCTCGGGGAAGTCGCTGGTGGCAACACGCCTGGCGGAACTGGGGGCGGTGCTCGTCGACGCCGACGCGATCGCCCGGGACGTGGTGGAACCGGGGACTCCGGGCCTGGCCGCCGTCGTGGCCGCGTTCGGCCCGGAGATCCTCGACGGCGCGGGGCGGCTCGACCGGCCACGGCTCGGGGCCATCGTCTTCCAGCACCCGGAGCGGCGGGCCGAGCTCAATGGCGTCATTCATCCGCTGGTCCGCGAACGCGCCGCCGCGGTGATCGCCGCGGCGCCGGAGGATGCGGTGGTGGTGCAGGACATCCCGCTCCTGGTGGAGACCGGACAGCAGATGAATTTCCACCTCGTGCTGGTGGTGGATGCGCCCGAGGACGTCCGGCTGCAGCGCATGACCGAATACCGTGGCATGACTGAGGCGGACGCCCGTGCACGGATGGCCGCCCAGGCGTCCCGGCAGGAGCGGCTCGCCGCGGCGGACGCGGTCCTCTCCAATTCCGGCACGCGCGAAGAGCTGCTGGCCTCGGTGGACCGGCTGTGGGACGAACGGCTGGTGCCCTACGCGCGGAACATCAGCCGGGCCACGGTGGCCGCCCGCAGCGGCGCGCCAGTCTTGGCTGCCCCGGACTCCGACTGGCCGCGCCAGGCTGCCGGCCTGGCCGGGCGGCTAAAGGCCGCGGCGCCTGAGGACGTCCTGGCCGTGGACCACATCGGGTCGACGGCGGTTCCCGGCCTCGAGGCGAAGGACGTCATCGACCTGCAGCTTGCGGTCGCCGATCTCGCGACGGCAGACCGGATTGCGCCCCTGCTGGGTGCCGCGGGGTTCCCGCTCTGGCCGGGGATCCTGATGGACAGCCCGCACGGCCGCCCGGACCCCGCTGCCTGGTCCAAGCGCCTGCACGGCAACGCGGATCCCGCGCGGCCGGTGAATCTCCATGTCCGGGTGGCCGGCTCGCCGGGCTGGCGGTTTGCCCTCTGCTTCCGCGACTGGCTGCGCGCCGATCCGGCTGCGCGGGAAGAGTATGCCGCCGAGAAGCGGCGTGTGGCCGCCCTGCATGCCTCAGACGCCACCACCTCCGGCTACGCCGAGGACAAGGAGGCCTGGTTCCGCGACGTCGCCGCCCCTGGCATGGAACGGTGGGCCGAAAGCAGCGGCTGGCTGCCGCCGTCGTACGTTTCCACCTCCGCCAACGCCAGCCAAAGGTGACCTTACACAGCTCAAAGACCCTGTACAGCCCAAAGCGGAATCAGGAAATCCTGTCAGTGGCCGGCTGTAGATTAGATACATGAGTCTTGCGCAGGATATCAACCGCGTCGTTGCGCCCTTCGAGGTCATCAGCGAGTTCCAGCCGGCCGGCGACCAGCCGGCGGCCATCGCCGAACTCACCGAACGCATCAGGAACGGTGAAAAGGATGTGGTCCTGCTCGGCGCCACGGGTACCGGCAAGAGCGCCACCACGGCGTGGCTGGTGGAGCAGATCCAGCGGCCCACCCTGGTCATGGTGCAGAACAAAACCCTGGCCGCGCAGCTGGCCAACGAGTTCCGCGAACTGCTTCCCAATAATGCGGTGGAGTACTTCGTGTCGTATTACGACTACTACCAGCCCGAAGCCTACGTGGCGCAGACGGACACCTTCATCGAGAAGGACTCCTCCATCAACGAGGAAGTGGAACGGCTCCGGCACTCGGCCACCAACGCCCTGCTGACCCGCCGCGACGTCATTGTGGTGGCCACGGTCTCCTGCATCTATGGCCTGGGTACGCCGGAGGAATACATCGCCGGCATGGTCACGCTCCGCAAGGGCGCCGAGATGAACCGCGACGACCTCCTGCGGAAATTCGTCTCCATGCAGTACGTGCGCAACGACATGGACTTCCACCGCGGCACTTTCCGGGTGCGCGGGGACACCGTGGAAATCATCCCCATGTATGAGGAACTGGCCATCCGGATCGAATTTTTCGGGGATGAGATTGAAAACATCCACACCCTGCATCCGCTGACCGGCGAAGTGATCCGGGATGAAGAGGAAATGTACGTTTTCCCGGCCTCGCACTATGTGGCCGGACCCGAGCGGATGGCCCGTGCCATCAAGCGCATCGAGGACGAACTTGCCGAACGGCTGCAGGTACTGGAGAGCCAGAACAAGCTCGTGGAGTCCCAGCGGCTCCGGATGCGCACCACTTACGACCTTGAGATGATGCAGCAGATGGGATTCTGCAACGGCATCGAGAATTACTCATCGCACATTGACGGCCGCGCCCGCGGGACAGCTCCGCATTGCCTCCTCGACTACTTCCCGGACGACTTCCTGCTGGTGATCGATGAATCCCACGTCACTGTGCCCCAGATCGGCGCCATGTACGAGGGTGACATGTCGCGCAAGCGGAACCTCGTGGACTTCGGCTTCCGCCTGCCCTCGGCCATGGACAACCGCCCGCTCAAATGGGATGAATTCCTCGAACGCACAGGCCAGACCGTCTACCTGTCCGCGACGCCCGGCAAGTACGAACTCGGCAAGGCTGACGGCTTCGTGCAGCAGATCATCCGGCCTACCGGCCTGATCGACCCCGAGGTGGTGGTCAAGCCCACCAAGGGCCAGATCGATGACCTGCTGGGCGAAATCAAGACCCGGACGGAGAAGAACGAACGCGTCCTGGTCACCACGCTCACCAAGCGGATGGCGGAGGACCTCACGGACTACCTGCTGGGCCACGGAGTGAAGGTGGAGTACCTGCACTCGGATGTGGACACTCTCCGCCGTGTGGAACTGCTCCGGGAACTGCGGATGGGCACGTTCGACGTCCTGGTGGGTATCAACCTGCTCCGGGAAGGCCTTGACCTGCCCGAGGTTTCGCTGGTGAGCATCCTGGATGCGGACAAGGAGGGCTTCCTCCGGTCGTCCACGTCGCTGATCCAGACCATCGGCCGCGCAGCCCGTAACGTTTCGGGGCAGGTTCATATGTACGCGGACCGCATCACGGATTCCATGGCGCACGCCATCGACGAAACAAACAGGCGCCGGGCCATCCAGGTGGCGTACAACACGGAAAAGGGCATCGATCCGCAGCCGTTGCGGAAGAAGATCGCCGACATCACGGACCAGCTGGCCAAGGAAGACGCCGACACCGATGCGCTGTTGGGCAGCTTCGACTATGGCAAGGGCAAGCGCGGCATCACCTCGGCGGCCAAACCCGGCGCCAAGGCCGGCAAGGGGGCCAAGAAGGGCGCCGCCATGGTGCGGGCCGACGGGCTGGCCGCGGCACCTGCCGAGGACCTGGTGGGCCTGATAGAACAGCTGACCGAGCAGATGCACGGTGCAGCCGCCGAGCTGCAGTTCGAAGTTGCCGCCCGGATCCGCGACGAAGTTTCCGAACTGAAGAAGGAACTGCGCCAGATGCAGTCGGCCGGGCACGCCTAGCGCCCGGTGCGTCACCTGGCGCAGCGGACGCCGCCTCTAGGGTAAAGTTGAGGTCACGTAGGGGAGTATCCCAAGCGCTACGAACGTCAACACGCAAGGCACAGATGCCTTGCCGGGCGTAGCGGGCAGCCACATCAGCACAAAGTGCACAGGTTCGCCGGAGAGACTTACACCGGTTTTCTGTACCCTGCGAAAGGCATCTTTGTGGAACTTCCCGTCTGGTTCGAGGTCGGCGCGTTCGTCGTCCTCGGCATCATCCTCCTTATGGACCTGCTTCTGGTTGTGCGCCGTCCGCACGAACCCTCCATGAAGGAAGCCGGCCTCTGGGTGGCCTTCTATGTGGCACTGGCCCTCGTGTTCGCCGGTGCCATGTTCATGTTCACGGGACCCGAGTACGGCAGCCAGTTCGTGGCCGGCTGGGTGACTGAGTACAGCCTCAGCATCGACAACCTGTTTGTCTTCATCATCATCATGGCCCGCTTCTCGGTGCCGCGTAAGTACCAGCAGGAAGTGCTGATGGTGGGCATCATCATCGCGCTGATCCTGCGCGGCATCTTCATCATGCTCGGCGCCATCGTGATCGAGCAGTTCAGCTGGGTCTTCTACATCTTCGGCGCCTTCCTCCTCTGGACCGCCTGGAAGCAGGCGCAGGACGAGGGCGAGGACGAAGAGGACAAGGAAAACGCCCTCATCGGCAGGCTGCGCAAGGTCATCCCGATGTCCGAGAAGTTCGACGGCGGCAAGCTGCGCACCACCGTAGACGGCAAAAAGGTGTTCACCCCGATGGTGATCGTCTTCATCACCATCGGCATGACCGACCTGCTGTTCGCCGTCGACTCCATCCCCGCGATCTTCGGCCTCACGCAGAGCGCCTTCATCGTCTTCACGGCGAACATCTTCGCCCTGATGGGCCTGCGGCAGCTCTACTTCCTGCTTGGTGGCCTGATGAACCGCCTCATCTACCTGAAGCACGCGCTGTCCATCATCCTGGCGTTCATCGGCGTGAAGCTGGTCCTGCACGCCATGCACGTCAACGAACTGCCGTTCATCAACGGCGGCCACCACATCGAGTGGGCCCCGGAAATCCCGACGTACGTGTCCCTCGCGGTTATTATCGGCACCATCATCATCGCTGTCATCGCCAGCCTGGTGAGCTCCGGCGCGCAGAAGGCCAAGCTGGACGCCCGCCTCGAGGAGGACGCCCGGAAGAGCCTGAGCGACGTCGATTAGGTTGTACTGACCCGTCTCAGCGAAATAGCAACCCCGGCCACCTGGTGGCCGGGGTTGCTTTGTTTGCTGGCATGTCCAGTTTCTTGCCGGCACGGTCAGGGGGGGGTCGAAGCGCGAACTGGCAGGTACTGCCCTTAAATTCCCGTTTTGAGGGCGTTATCTGCCAGTTCGCGGGGCTTGTGTGTCCGTTCGCGCGGGTATCAGCGGGCGGAGCGGACCATGCCCAGCAGCCGGCCGAAGATGGCTTCACCGTCGTCGGCGATGCCGTCGTGGTGGAACTCCCCGGTCTCCCAGGTCTGCAGCTTGCGGACCGCAGCGGCGGTCTCCAGGGAGAGCCCGTGGTCCACGTAGATATCGTCGCGGTAGACCGCGGCGGCCGCTGGCACGATGTTGGCCGCCAACTGGTGCGTGTCATACAGCGGCTTCCAGTCAGCCTTGCCCGCCAGCAGATCCGCCACGTCCTTCAGCGGACTAAGGGCGGGATCCTGTTCGAAGTACCACGGGTAGACCATCTCGCCGGTGAGGAGTACCTCGGCAGCGTCCGGATGGAACTCGGGGAACTCCTCGAGGACCCGCCAGGCCGCCCAGCCCGTGGCCGTGCCCTGGCCGTAGATGGATTCGTGCATCAGCGCGTACAGCGGGTTGGCTGCCCGGGAGACCAGGGTGCGGACCTGTTCCAGGAACGGGTCTGAGAGGCGGGGTCCTTCGGGCGACTCCACGAAGGCGTCCTCCAGCAGGTTGTGCAGGTTGTCCACCCGGGTATTCCCGCCGAGGAACGACCCCAGCATCTGGAACCTCTCCACTGTGAGCGGCGAGCCGTCCGGAAGGGCTTCCGCCGTGCCGCGGAGGTGGCGGGCGATCCGGTTTGCCGCTTCCCGGTCCTCGGGGTACCAGCCGAAGTATTCTGCGTTGCGGGCCGCCACCCGCTTGAACGTCTCGCGGTAAACCCGGTCGGGGGAACCGGTCAGCGGAGCGAGTCCGCCGGTGATCAGCACCTCGCGCAGGCCGGCGGGCGCGAACGACAGGTACGTAAGCGCACAGAAGCCGCCGTAGCTCTGCCCGTACACAGTCCACGGCCCGGAGCCGAGGGCCTGGCGGATCAGCTCGGCGTCGGCAACGATCGAGTCGGCGCGGAAATGCTCAAGGTACCTCGCCTGCGCCGCGGCATCCCCCCGCAGGGGCAGGGTGTTGCGGTCAACCGGGGAGGAGAGGCCGGTGCCCCGCTGGTCCAGCATCAGGATGCGGAAGTCCTTGGCCGCCGCCTTGCTCCAGCCGCCCAGCGACGCGAAGCGGTTGCCGCGGCCGCCCGGTCCGCCCTGCAGGTATAGAAGCCACGGCAGCCCGGCCGCCTCGGCCTCGCTGTGCTCGGCGGACACGTACTCGCGGGCGAAGACCGTGATGGTCTCTGCCGCGTCCTCTTCCTCCGGGCCAGCAAAATGGTTCAGCGGCAGCGTGAAGAAGTGTTCTGCAGTGCGCATGCCGCGGAAGCTGTGCCGGGCGCGGACTGTGTGGACGCCGGTATCCAGGGTTGCCTCAGCCATGGGCACCGACCTCGCTGCGGCTGCCGAATTCGGCCAAGGCCGTTCCGGTCAGCCGGAACGTGGACCATTCCTCCATCGGGAATGCGCCGAGGCTGCGGTAGAAGTTGATCGACGGTTCGTTCCAGTCCAGCACGCTCCATTCGACGCGTGCATAGCCGCGCTCGACGGCGGTGGCCGCCAGATGCCGCAACAGGGCCTTTCCGTGGCCCTCGCCGCGCGCCTCCGGGGTGACGTAGAGGTCCTCCAGGTAGATCCCGTGTACGCCCTCCCACGTTGAATAGTTCAGGAACCAGAGTGCGAAGCCACGCACCTCGCCGTCCTCGTTCTCGGCCATGTTGGCGTACACGCGCGGGTTGCTGCCGAAGAGCACCTCGGTCAGCATCTCGGGGGTGTTGCGGACGGCGTCCGGCTCCTTTTCGTAGACTGCCAATTCGTGGATCAGCTGGAGGATTACGGGAACGTCGGCGGGCGTTGCGGGACGGATTACACTCATGCGTCCGAGCTTACTGGGTCCGGGCCTGCTGGATCAGGCCGGCAGCACGCAGGCAGGATGCACCTGAGTATAGGCTGTTGGTTCCAATGACTTATCAACCGTGCAGCAACCCTTCCGGAGGCGGTGTGGACAGGCCGGCCGAGCCAGAAATTGACCGAATCCTCCTGGCCGCTGTGAAGCTGTCCAGCGTAGATCTCCGCCATGCCGATACGTTGAACGACGGTGAACGCCAGCGGGCGGCGTCGTTGCGTTCCGAACTGCAGCGGGACAGGTTCCTGGCCGGACGCATAGCGTTGCGGCGCCATGCCGCCACGGCTGCTGGAGTCGGTGCTGGTGCACTGCAGGCTTGCTACGTCTGCCGGGAGTGCACCCGGGACGATCACGTGCACGGCACTCCCCGGTACCAGGCCGGTCGGTCCGGGCCCACGGTCCTGGCGAGCCTGAGCCGGGCGGGGGACTGGTGCCTGCTGGCCGCTACAACCGACGAACAGGTGGTGGGAGTCGGCGTGGACCTGGAGGGCAGCACAGCCGCAGGCTTCGACGGTTTCGGGGCGGTTGCCCTTTCGGAGCGGGAGCGGGAACATCTTGATGGCGTAGACCCCGCCCTCCGGCCGCGTGTGCAGACGCTCCTGTGGACGCGCAAAGAGGCAGTGCTCAAGGCCCTGGGCAGGGGTCTTGCCGTCGTCGACCCAAGTCTCGTGGACGTTGCCGGGCCTGTTCCTCTGCTGCCGGCCTTTCTGCGGGCGCCAACCTTTGGCTCGACGCTCGACCCGCCGGCGGTGACGGATGCGCCTCTGGTGGGGAGCCAGGAAGGGGGCCGTCCTCGGTGGCTGGTCGAGGCCGTGGATCCAAGTTCAGTGGGACTGCCGGATTCCTTCACTGCGGCAGTGGCGGTTCTTCTGAAGCCTCATGCGTAGCCGCAGCCCCCGCCTTATCCTCAGTCAAGGCGGGCCACCATTGCGTAGGCGACGGTGACGTAACCCAGGGCGCCCGCCATTTCGTTGAGCAGCTTCGGGTTGATGTTCGATATGGTGTCGCAGCTCTTGTGATAGCAGGGATCGAGATCGTCATCCTCAACCCCGCCGAATTCCTCCACCTGTTCTGACGTCTTCCGGTCAACATCCCCGCTGAAGAGCCCGCCGGTCGGGATGCCGGCTCGCAGGAAGGGTTGATAGTCGGAGCCGCCATCAAACACCGTGGCTTCCGCCGCGAGTCCATTTTGCGCGAAGTAGTCCATGAAAGTCCGCTCGATCCGGTCCGAGCCGGCAGGGCCGGCATCCCCGAACGTTGACCCGTCGCCGTCGTGGACGAATCGTCCGCCGTTGGGCGAGGCGACCATGTCCAGGTTGAGGTTCACCATCGTCTGGGAGATTTCGGCGCTGCTGAGGGAGTCCACGTAGTGCTTGGAACCCAGCAGATCAACCTCTTCGGCGCCCCAGAAGGCAAAGCGCACCCTGTTTTTCGGCCGGATTCCGGTTTCCGCCATCCAGCGTGCTGTTTCGATCATGGCGGCCACGCCGCTGCCATTGTCGTTGATTCCGGGACCGCGGCGAACGGAGTCCAGGTGTCCGCCCACCACAATGGTGTGTGCGGGATCGCCCGCGGTGTCCGCAAGGATGTTGAACGTCTCGACGTCTGCGTCCCGGTTGTTGTCCCGGTAAGTGAACACCTGCCGGACCGGCTTGTACCCGGCAGCGCGCAGCTGCTCTTCAACGTACCGGGCGGAGGCTTCGTAACCGGAGGTGCCCGAAGCACGGTTACCCCCCGATGCGTCAGCGGCCTTTTGCAGGGCCTCGAGGTGCTTCATCAGATTCCTGCCGGCGAAAGCCGCATGCACCCGGCTGGCCTTGGCCTTCGGCGCCGGGGTGACAGTCTGAGGCCCTGCCGTAGGCGTGGGCGGCTGCGGCGATTCTTTCGCCGGCACTGTCACAGCGGGCGGTGCCTGTTCCGGGGCCTTTCCGGCAGGCGACGAACACGCTGCCAGCAACACAACGACCACAGCAAATACGGCTCCTGCTGTGGTCTTTCGCGGTCGGCGCATCAAGCGGAACGCGTTCATGGTTGAAAGTTACCCCTTGTTCCAAGGAGCTCGAAAGGACTTAAACGAGAGTCAGGTAGGGTGCCGGAGAAAAGGCTGCGCGTGCGGGTAAGTAGGTAGTCTCCCCGTCAAGGATGCAGGTACTCAAAGTGGTTGCGCTAGGCCACTACATCTGCCTACTGTCGAAGCAGCAGGTTTGAAGCCTCAACTGCATCCCGGATCACTCGCGGTGGGGAAAGCCAGGTATTCGCTGCTGGGGGTAGCGGTGGTGCCCGCAGTGTTCCGTACATGCCGCTCTGGGCGGCGCATCTTGACAAGTGAACTGGGTCTGGACGCTGATGTCCGCCACCCTTCACACACAAGCTGGCAGGAACATCCCCAATGATGGATATTTTTGAATCCCTGGAATCCGAAGTCCGTAGCTATTGCCGTAACTGGAACACCGTTTTCGAGCGTGCGGCCGGCAGCATGATCTACAGCGAGGATGGGCGCGAGTACGTCGATTTCTTTTCCGGCGCCGGCGCCTTGAACTATGGGCACAACCACCCGGCGCTTCTTCGCCCACTCGTGGAATATTTGCTTTCCGGAGCGGTGGTCCACTCCCTTGACATGAAAACTGCCGCAAAGCGGCGGTTCCTGGAGACGTTCCATGAACTGATCCTGAAGCCACGGGACCTCGACTACAAGGTCATGTTTCCCGGGCCAACCGGGACGAACTGTGTGGAAGCAGCGCTGAAGCTGGCCAGAAAAGTGACGGGGCGTCCGCACGTCCTGGGTTTCACCAACGCATTCCACGGGATGACGCTTGGATCGCTGGCCGTGACAGGGAACTCCATGAAGCGGCACGGCGCCGGAGTCCCGCTGACCAACGCATCCAGCATCCCGTACGACGGCTTCCTCGATGGCCGTGCCCCCGACTTCCAATGGTTGCGCATGGCCTTGGACGACCGCGGCTCAGGACTGGAAAAACCGGCCGCCATCATTGTTGAAACCGTCCAGGGCGAGGGCGGTCTCAGGGCGGCCCGGGCCTCCTGGCTTCGGGAGCTTTCCGGCATCTGCCATCAGCACGGGATCCTGCTCATCGTGGACGACGTACAGGCCGGATGCGGGCGGACGGGGACCTTCTTCAGTTTCGAGGATTCGGGCATCGTCCCGGACATTGTGTGCCTCTCCAAATCGATTTCAGGCTTCGGGTTGCCGCTGGCCCTCACGCTGTTCAAGCGCGAACTGGATATCTGGAAGCCGGGGGAGCACAACGGAACCTTCCGGGGGCACAACCTGGCATTTGTCACGGGCGCCGCTGCGCTGGAGCATTTCTGGCCGGACAGCCATTTCGAGGCCAGGATAGCGGCGCGTGCAGAGCAATTGTGGGCCGGACTGGCACGGATCGCAGACGCAACCGAGGGCGCCACCGTCCGGGGCCGGGGCCTGCTGGCCGGAATCCACTATGCCGACGCCAAGGCGGCAGGCAAGATCGCAGCCGAGTCATTTGCCCGCGGCCTGCTGGTGGAGACCTCGGGGCCGGAAGATGAGGTCCTCAAGACCATGCCTGCCCTGACCATCAGCGCCGAGGACCTGGGCCGTGGCCTGGCGATCCTCGCCGGCGCCGCCGAATCTGTCACCGGCCGCAGGACCGTACTCAAAACTGTCGCCTGACCCGTCAGTGCCACCCGATTGTGCCTGAACAGGAAAAACCGCCGTACAACGACGTAAGGAACGCGGGAAATCCAATGAGCATGCCATTTGAACGTCCGGCAGATGCCGATTCCATCGGATCTGCACGTCCTGGAAGTCCGATCGACGCCACAGCCAGGGCACCGCTCTGGACCGAGTGGACCCGCTCCATTTATGCGGACACTGGCCCTACAGTTCCCAGAGGTTCGCTGATCGTGCAGAAGTTCGGCGGCTCATCAGTAGCCGACGCCGCCGGCATTTGCCGGGCCGCCCGCAGGATAGCCAAGACACGCGAGGCGGGATACCAGGTGGTGGCGGTGGTGTCCGCCATGGGCGACACCACCGACCAGCTGTGTGAACTGGCAGCCGGTGTTGCCCAGAAGCCGAATCCAGGGGCGCTGGATTCCCTGCTCAGTATGGGTGAGGCCGTCTCGTCGTCGCTGCTGGCGATGGCCCTGGTGGACTGCGGCCAAGCGGCGCGGACTTTCACCGGAAGCCAGGCCGGACTGATAACGGACAGCGTTCACGGCAAGGCGCGCATTACCGATGTTCGGCCCGGACGGATCCGGACCTGTCTTGACCATGACACCGTACCGATCGTGGCGGGCTTCCAGGGCAGGACGCAAAAGGCCCGGCGGGTGACGACGCTCGGACGGGGCGGGTCGGACCTGACAGCGGTGGCCCTTGCCGCCGCCCTCGGAGCAGGCATCTGCGAAATTTACACGGACGTGGAAGGCGTCTACACGGCGGATCCCCGCATTGTTCCGACGGCGCGGAAGATCGCCGCCCTGTCCAGCGAGGAAATGCTTGAATTCGCTGCCTGCGGCAGCAAGGTCATGCACCTGCGGAGCGTAGAGTACGCCCGCCGCTTCGGCCTTCCCATCCATGTCAGGTCATCGTTCACCGATGAGATGGGAACCCTGATATTGCCCGGCCTTGACCGCAGCCCCTTCCAAAGGCCCGCCCCGGAGCGGGCAGTCATCAGCGAGGTGTCCGGATGCGAGGCATTGGCGGAAATCACCGTTGCCGGACTGCCCGACGACGCCGCCAGCGTGTCGGACCTCTTCCGCAGCCTTTCCCAGCGGGGAATAGGCGTCCAGTCGATTGTCGAGAAGAGGCCGGGCACGGCCCGGCGTGCCGACGTCGTTTTTTCACTGCCGGCCGCCCAGGCCGCCGGTGCCCTGTCCCTGCTCCGCGCCCGGCAGGCCGATCTGGGTTTCGAGGGGCTCCAGCACAATGGCATAGCGGGCAAGGTCATGCTGTCCGGGCTCGGCATGAGGTCGTCGCCCGCAGTCTTCTCAACGTTTTTCACCGCACTGTCAAAGGCCCGGGTGGACCTGGACCTCATCGAGATTTCGGAGACCGGCCTCGGGGCACTGACCCGGGCCGACCAACTGGAGAACGCCGTCCGGGCAGTCCGGTCGGCCTTCGGCCTCAGCGCGGACGCGGCTGCGGCGAAGACTTCAGGGGGCACGCGGCTCGCAGTTGCCCGCGGCCCGCGGCCCGGCCTGGCCAGCCTTCAACACCCTTCACGAAGCGCGCCCGCCCAGCTGACACGGCGAACGTAGGCCGGGCTGCAGGAGACCAATTCCAGTGAAGGAATCAGCACAATGACCAAAAACGTGAAGACGCGGAGCCGCGTCGGCCTCCGCCCCGCAGAGCTGCGTGGAATCCTGACGTCAGGCCAGAACGGGGAGGGGCCGGTCCTGACGTCGGCCTTTCCCGACCATGTGGCGCGGTGGAGCAGCGGCGAACGGCTGAACCAGCTGTTTGAGGACCGCTGCGACGCCTACACCGAGCAGGGCCGGGCGGATCAGCTCGCCGTCGACGCCGAGGACACCGTCCTTACCTACACGGAGCTGGATCGGCGCGCCAATCAGCTGGCACGCTACCTGCTCGACTCCGGCGCGCGGCCGGGGGACCGGATAGCACTGCTGTTTGATCAGCCGTCCTTCGCTTATGTCTCGATGCTTGGCGTGCTGAAGATCCACGCAGCCTACGTGCCGCTGGATCCAGGCTTCCCGCCGGACCGCCTCAAGTACATTGTCGAGGACGCCGACGTGACCGCCGTCCTAACGTTGTCGCACCTGCGGGACCTGCTGCCGGAAGTGGCCGCCTTGACATTATGCCTGGACGACGTCCGCGAACATGTGGAGGCCCAGGACCCCAACCGCCTGGATGATGAATCCCTGCCGGACGGAACGAAGGATGAGCTGGCCTACATTATCTACACGTCAGGGTCGACGGGCAGGCCGAAAGGCGTGGCAATTGAGCACGCAAGCATCTGTAACTTCGTGCGGGTGGCCTCCGCCCTCTACGGGATCGAGCCTACCGACCGCGTTTACCAGGGCATGACGATCGCCTTTGATTTCTCCGTTGAGGAAATCTGGGTTTCCTGGCTCGCCGGAGCAACGCTGGTGCCCAAACCCACCGGGACCACCCTTCTTGGCGCCGACCTTGCGGCTTATCTGGTGGCGGAGCGGATCAGCGCGCTATGCTGCGTGCCCACGCTGCTGGCCACCATCGACGAGGACCTTCCCGAGCTGCGTTTCCTCCTGGTCTCCGGCGAAGCCTGCCCGCGGGACCTGGTGACGCGCTGGCACATTCCCGGACGCCGCTTCCTGAATGTCTACGGCCCGACGGAGGCAACGGTCACGGCCACCTGGGCCCTCGTGGACCCGGACGGTCCTGTCTCCCTGGGCGTCCCGCTTCCCACCTACTCTGCAGTCATCCTGGATCCCGCCGACGGCCGCTCGCTTCCCCGAGGTGAGTCAGGGGAGATCGGACTTGCCGGCGTCGGGCTGGCACGGGGGTATGTCAACCGCCCGGACCTGACAGAGAAGGCCTTTGTTCCGGACTTCCTCAACATCAGCAACAATCCATCGGGCAGGATCTACCGCACCGGTGATCTGGGCAGAATTAACAAGGCCGGGGAAATTGAGTACCTGGGCCGCATTGACACCCAGGTCAAGATCCGCGGCTACCGCATCGAACTCGCGGAGATCGAGTCGTTCCTTTTGCAGTTCCCGGGCATCGCCCAGGCAGTCGTGGACACCTTTGAACCGGAACCCGGGCTCGTTGAACTCGCGGCCTATTTCACGCCACGCCACGACGCCGGGACCATCGAGGCACCTGACATATATCAGATGCTCCGCACCAGGCTGCCGGGCTACATGGTGCCGGCCTACTATGAGCAGCTCGACTCCATTCCGACGATGGCCAGCGGCAAGGCTGACCGGAAGCGGCTGCCGCGGCCGTCCGAGCGCGTTAGCCTGGCCGCCTCCGGCGCATATACCGCCCCCGAAACGCCTGCAGAAGTCTCGCTGGCTGAGCAACTGGGCGCGATCCTGGGTCTTGCCCGTGTCTCCGCCGACGCGCATTTCTTCAGTGATCTGGGTGCCAATTCCCTGCTGATGGCCCATTTTTGCGCCCGTGTCAGAAACAACACCGACCTGATGCCGCCCGCCATGCAGGACATTTACCGGAACCCGACTGTCCGCCAGCTCGCAGGTGTGCTCACAGCCGCGGAAACAACAGCTGAACCGGAAGCCACCATGGCGCCGGCAGGAGCCGGGCCTGACGTGGCGACGGAGCCCGCGCTGCCGTTGCCGTTGCCGTTGCCCGGCAGTTTCCAGTACGTTCGCTGCGGCATCATCCAGCTGGCCATTTACCTGATCTACACAACCTACGCCGCCTGGCTGTTGGTCGTGGGCATGCAGTGGACAGCAGGCGGACGCGACCTGCTTGACACGTGGCTGCGTTGCGTCGGCTTCGGGGCTGCCATATTCGCGGCGCTGGCGGTGACGCCGATCATTCTGAAGTGGGTTCTGATCGGGCGATGGAAGCCGCGGCAAATTCAGATGTGGAGCATGGACTACCTGCGGTTTTGGGCGATCAAGACTTTAACACGGGTAAACCCCTTCGTGCTGTTCGCCGGTTCGCCGCTCTACGTGCTCTATCTGCGCCTCCTCGGGGCAAAGATTGGCAAGGGCGTGGTCATTTTTGCCCGGGCGGTACCGGCGTGCCCCGACCTGCTCACCATCGGCGACAACACCGTGATCCAAAAAAACTCCTACTTCCTTTGCTACCGGGCTCGGACCGGCTACATAGAGACCGGCCCGGTGACACTGGGCAACAATGTCCTGGTTTCCGAAAGCGCTGTTCTGGATATTGGGACCTCCATGGGGAACGACGCCCAACTGGGCCATGCCTCCTCGTTGCAGACATCGCAGGCTGTCCCTGACGGACAGGTCTGGCATGGTTCCCCCGCCGTTCCCAGCAGCACCAGCTACGGACGGGTCCCCGCAGCGAAATGCACCAGCTGGCGGAGAGTGACTTATAGCGTTTTCCAGTTGGTCAGCCGGTTTGTCGTGTTTGTTCCGGCCGCCATCCTCGCGTTTTCCGGTTTCCTTCCTTCTTATCTGCACATCGCGGATATGCAGGTGAACGACCCGAATCTGCTTTTCCAGCTATTCGTCGCCACGCTCGTCCTGTTCATAGGCACGCTGATCGTTGGGCTTCTCTTCGTCATTAGCGTTCCGCGGCTGCTCAATCTCTTCCTCAAGCCGGACAAGGTCTACCCGCTCTACGGCGTGCACTTCTCCATCCAGAGGATGATCTCCCGGATTTCCAACGCCGGGGCGTACCTGATCCTCTTCGGTGACAGCTCCTACATCGTGCACTACCTGCTTGCATTGGGCTACAACCTCGGCAGAGTGGAGCAGACAGGTTCAAACTTTGGCCCCGGCGTCGCCCACGAATCCCCGTTCCTCAGTGCGGTGGGGACAGGAACCATGGTCTCGGACGGCCTCAACATGATGAACGCCGACTTTTCAAACACGTCGTTCCGCCTTTCACGGGTCCGTGTTCCCGGGCGTAACTTCCTTGGAAATGACATCTGCATTCCGGCGGGGGCCCGGATTGGGGAGAACTGCCTTCTGGCCACGAAGGTGATGGTTCCAATCGACGGTCCGGTCCGGACGGACGTGGGACTGCTGGGCTCCCCGGCATTCGAGATTCCCCGGTCTGTCCAGCGCGACGCCCAGTTTGATCACCTTAAGACGGAAGAGGCCAAGAACCGGCTCCTGCCGGCGAAAAACCGGCATAACATCCTGACCATCCTGCTCTACCTCGCCGAGAACTGGTTCATGTTGTTTGTCGGCACCATCGACGCTGGCATTGCTGTGGCCGGTCAGATGGTCCTTGGAGCGCTGGCGATATCCCTGGCATTTGTTGGCTTTATGGTGTTCCGTATCCTCTGTGCTGGACTGGTGGAAGGCCTCGTCCTTGGTTTCCGCCGCCTGAAGCCGCAGTACTGTTCCATCTACGAACCGTATTTCTGGCACCACGAGCGGGTGTGGAAGATGATGGCGGCTGCGACGTTCAACGGAACTCCTTTCAAGCCCCTTATCTGGCGACTTTTCGGTGTGAGGGTTGGCAAGCGGCTCTACGATGCCGGTGTCAACCTGCCTGAGAAGACACTGGTGACCATCGGCGATGACTGCGCGTTCAACGAAAGGTCCATCATCCAGGGCCATTCCCTGGAGGACGGCACCTTTAAGTCCGGCTACGTGGTCCTGGGCGACCGGTGCTCCCTTGGCGTGCGGGCATTTGTCCACTACGGCGTGACGATGTGCAATGGGTCGGCGGTCGGGGCCGATGCGTTCCTGATGAAAGGAACTGAAGTTCCGGAGGACGCCGTGTTCGTGGGCAACCCGGCCCGGGACGTGACCCGGCAGCGGGCGGCAACGGCTCCGGTCCCGGCACAGGCCGTTTCCTCTGGCCCGCGCCACCGGGCAAGCGCCGATGCGGGCCATGAAGGGGCGACGACGGTCAGGGAAGATTCGCACGGGCGGTCACGCGCCCGGTCCCACCGGCACGGGAGGACGGTGCCACGGTGATGGAACTGTCAGGCCCATGGAAGCGCCGTCTTCCGTCGCCGGAACCCGCGCGTTCCTGAGTACGGCCACCGCCAAGCAGCAGGAACCGGTACCGACGGTGGTTAGTCAGATGCATGAGATGACGACAGGCAGCAGCATGCCGCCCCCAGTCCAGGCGGATCCCGCAGCGAATGTGCAGGCGGGCGTCACTGTCTATTTCCTGGGCGGCGAGCAGAATTTGCTCTACGTTGCGGTCGACGGTCAGTGGGTGGAGTACGTAAAGTCCGCCCCGCCGTCGGGCGCGACGGCGCCGGGCGCCCCGGCGTCGGGCGCGACGGCGGCGGACGCCCCGGTGGTCCTCACCACACCGGGCCCGCATCCGCAGGGCGGCCAGGACATGCAGCCCGGCACGGATAACCAGACAGGCCCTGTCCACTGGGCCGGCTACACCTGCCACAGCCCCGACGAAATTACCCGGGAACGCCAGCGCCGGGTCTATTATGACCCCGCCACCAGGGCGGACCTGTTGTTCACCGGGACCGGTGGGGCACCCGCCCTGCCCTTGCCGGTCCTGGAGCTTGCCGGGCCCCTGGAGGACCCGGCGCCATGGCTTGATCCTGAGTCGGGGGAGCGGTTCTCCTCCGACCGGGCCAGTCTTGTCCTGAAGCTGCTGAGGTACGCCCCGAGAAAGCCGTTTACGGCTCCCGGTGTTTGGTATTACACTGCTCGTTCACACGGAGGTTTCAGTTTGCCGAAATAGCCTGAACGGGTCAGCCAGCCTCAGCTTAGGAGAACGCAATGGCCGATGACACAAGGACCATGGAGTTCGTCGGACGGGTCGCCATGAAATGGCTCGAAGACTTTGCGGACAATCCCAAGCGCGGAAGCTATATGGAAGCCGTGGCCGACCTGACCGCCCTGATCCTGGGCGGTGCCATTGACGCCGCCGAACTTGTGGCCGAGGAAGGCGCCGGAGTCAGTGGCTCCGGAATCAGTGGCCGCCAGGACGGGCTGGAAAACGAGGCCCAGGCCGGCTAGCCCCCCGGCCCTTGACAGCCCGGGCTCCCGGTCAGAGCCGGTTCGCCCCGGTTACCCGGACCACCGCAGTGCCGGTTTCGTCCGAGGCGGCCAGATCCACCTCCGCGGAGATTCCCCAGTCGTGGTTGCCCGCCGGATCATCGAAGATCTGCCGGACCTTCCAGACGCCGGGTTCCTCGGTGATGATGAGCAGCCCGGGGCCACGCGCGTCAGGGCCGGTGCCGATGTCGTCGTGCTCGTCGAAGTAGTCGTCCAGGACGTCTTCCCAGCGATCCGCATCCCAACCGGCGTCGCCGTCGAGCTCGCCCAGGGCCGTGGCGTCCTCGTCGGCAAAAAGCTCGACGCGCCGGAACATCTCGTTCCGGACCATGACGCGGAACGCCCGGATGTTGGACGTGAGCGACGGCGGCGGGGGAGGCGGTGCGTCGTGCGGCGTCGGGGCGGCACCGGAGGTCAGTTCCTCCCATTCGTCCAGCAGGCTGGAGTCCACCTGCCGCACCAGCTCGCCGAGCCAGGCGATCAGGTCCTCGAGGTCCTCCCGCAGCGCATCCTGCGGCACTGTCTGCCGGAGTGCCTTGAAGCCGTCCGCCAGGTAGCGCAGCACGATGCCCTCGGAGCGGGCAAGGCCGTAGAACTGCACGAACTCGCCGAAGTTCATCGCGCGCTCGTACATGTCCCGGATGACCGACTTGGGCGCCAGTTCAAAGTCGCCAACCCACGGAGCCGCCTTGCGGTAGACCTCGAACGCCTCGCCCAGGATTTCCGCGAGCGGTTGGGGATAGGTCACCTCATCAAGCATGGCCATCCGTTGGTCATACTCGATGCCGTCGGCCTTCATGGCGGCCACGGCTTCGCCGCGTGCCTTCTTCTGCTGCGCAGAAAGGATCTGCCGCGGCTTCTCCAGCGTGGCTTCAATGACGGAGACCACGTCGGCGGCGTAGGACGGCGACTCGGGATCCATCAGGTCCAGCGCGGCCAAGGCAAACGGGGAAAGCGGCTGGTTCAGGGCGAAGTTCGGCTGCAGGTGGACGGTCAGGCGCACCGTCCGGCCGTCCGCCCCCTGCTCCGCAGCCGGGATGCGCTCCACAACCTCGGCCGCGAGCAGCTCCCGGTAGATCCCGAGGGCTTTCTTCATGAGCCGCAGCTGGGAGGGGCGGTTTTCGTGGTTCTCGGTGAGGAGGCGCCGGGCCGCGGCGAACGGGTCGCCCGGACGCTCCATGAGGTTCATGAGCATTGCATGGGTGACGGTGAAACTGGAGTTCAGCGGCTCGGGTACGGACTCCACCAGGCGGTTGTAGGTGGGCTGGCCCCAGGACACGAACCCCTCAGGCGGCTTTTTCTTCACCACCTGGCGCAGTTTCCGCTGGTCGTCGCCGAACTTCGCGGTGGCCCTGGCCATCGCCTTGACGTTCTCCACCACGTGCTCGGGCGCCTGCACCACCACGGTGCCGGCCGTATCGTAGCCGGCCCTCCCGGCCCTCCCGGCAATCTGGTGGAACTCACGGGAGTTGAGCAGGCGGGTGCGTACGCCGTCGTACTTGCTCAGTGCGGTGAGCACAACGGTGCGGATGGGCACGTTAATTCCCACGCCCAGCGTGTCCGTGCCGCAGATGACCTTGAGCAGGCCGGCCTGGGCCAGCTGCTCCACGAGCCGGCGGTACTTGGGCAGCATGCCCGCGTGGTGCACGCCGATGCCGTGCCGGACCAGGCGGTTCAGCGTCTTGCCGAAGCCTGCCGCGAAGCGGAAGTTCGCGATCAGCTCGGCGATTTTGTCCTTCTCTTCACGCGTGCACACGTTGATGCTCATGAGCGTCTGGGCGCGCTCGATCGCTTCCGCCTGGCTGAAATGGACGACGTAGACCGGCACCTCCCTGGTGCCCAGCAGCTCTTCGAGCGTCTCGTGGACCGGTGTCTCGCGGTAGTAATAGTGCAGCGGAATGGGCCGCTCGGCCGAGCTGACGGTGGTGGTGGGCCGTCCCGTGAGCTCGGTCATGCCGGCTTCGAAGCGGCTGACGTCGCCCAGCGTGGCGGACATCAGGAGGAACTGTGCCTGCGGAAGCTCCAGCAGCGGAACCTGCCACGCCCAGCCGCGCTGCGGATCGGAGTAGAAATGGAACTCGTCCATGATGACCGAGCCAAGCTCGGCCGCGGCGCCTTCGCGCAAGGCGGTGTTGGCCAGGATCTCTGCCGTGCAGCAGATGATCGGCGCGTCCTGGTTCACGCCGGAGTCGCCGGTGATCATGCCGACATTCTCCGCACCGAAGATCTCGCAGAGGGCAAAGAACTTCTCGGACACCAGGGCCTTGATGGGCGCGGTGTAGTAACTGCGTTCGCCGCGGGCCATCGCCTGGAAGTGGGCGGCTATGGCGACGAGGGACTTGCCTGATCCGGTGGGCGTCGCGAGGATCACGTTGGCGCCGGAGGCGAGCTCCATGATCGCTTCGTCCTGGGCCGGGTAGAGCTGCAGGCCGCGGCTTTCGGTCCACTCCACGAAGCGCTCGTACAGCGTGTCCGGGTCCGCGCCGGTTCCGGTGGCGATCCGTGCGGACGGGGCGGGGAGCTGTTCAACGAGTTTCATTGCCTTCCAGCTTAGTGCCAGCGCGTCCCTCAACGTTTTCAGGCGTGCCCGGCGCTAGGCTCGCTGCCAGGACAAAACGTCAATGGGCAAGCTCGAACGAACAACCGGAGGCCATGTGTGGGATCCCGCCAAATACGTCCAGTTCGGGGACTACCGGCAGCGTCCGTTCTTTGACCTGACCGGCCGCGTCCTCGCGGACGCCCCGCGGCAGGTGGTGGACCTGGGCTGCGGCCCAGGCAACCTGACCGCCACGCTCGCGGCCCGCTGGCCCGACGCGCGGGTGGTGGGCCTGGATTCCTCCGCCGAGATGCTGGCCACCGCCGAACAGCACCGGCAGTCCGCGCCGGGGCTGGAGTTCAGCCTCGGGGACATCGCTTCCTGGCTGCCTTCCGCGGACACCGATGTGGTGGTGACCAACGCGGCACTGCAGTGGGTTCCCGGGCACCCCGAACTGCTGGCCGGCTGGCTCGAGGCACTGAAGCCGGGCGCGTGGTTCGCCCTCCAGGTGCCGGGCAACTTCACTTCCGCGTCCCACACCCTGATGCGCGACGTCGCGGAGTCACCCAGGTGGGCAGGCAGGCTCGCCGGCCTGCTGCGGCACGAGGATGCTGTGGCCCCGCCCGGGCGATACCTGGAAATCATGCTCGACGCCGGGTGCGCCGCCGACGCGTGGGAGACCACCTACCAGCAGGTACTCATTGGCGAAAACCCCGTGCTGGACTGGGTGCGCGGCGCCGGCCTGCGGCCCGTGCTGGCCGCGCTGTCGCCGGAGGACGCCGCCGAGTTCGAAGCCGAATACGGCGCCCGGCTCACCGAGGCGTTTCCGGCAACGCAGCACGGCACGGTGTACCCGTTCCGCAGGATTTTCGCGGTGGCCCGCAAGCTATAGGGCAGCCGCACCCGCCGCGCGGGCACTGTCCCGCGCGGTCCCATGTGATCTGGCTTACAATGGCCAAGCGGCTATTTGGGGGCCTGCCCAGGCTCCCGTACGCCCTGGCGACGAAGGAGGCGCGGTGCTGATTCGCTTAATGCTCCGCCTCCTCGGCGAGCACCGGGCCGCAGTCTGGGCGATCATCGTGCTGCAGGTGGTGCAGACGGCAGGAAACCTGCTGCTGCCGACGCTGAACGCCAGCATCATCGACGACGGCATCCTGGCCAATCAGCCCGGGGTGATCCTGGGGCTTGGCGGCTGGATGCTGGTGCTCACCGCCGTGCAGGCCGCAGCCGCCCTGGGTGCCGGGTACCTCGGCGCCGGCGTCGCCATGAAGATTGGCCACCGTCTGAGACGCGAGCTGTTCTCCCAGGTCCAGGCGATGTCGTCACAGGAGATCGGCACGTTCGGCACGCCCAGCCTGGTTACCAGGGCCACCAACGACGTCCAGCAGATTCAGACTTTTGCGGTCCTGGCCTTCACCATGCTCGCCGCGGCGCCGGTGATGGGCATCGGCGGAATCATCCTGGCCGTCGAGCAGAACGCGGTCCTGTCCTCCATCGTGATTGTCATCGTCCCGGTGCTGGTGCTCATCATGTACCTGATCGTGCGGCGGCTCATCCCGCTCTACCGGCAGGGGCAGGCGCTCATCGATGGCATCACCCGGATCCTCCGCGAACAGATCATCGGCGCCAACGTCATCCGGGGCTTCGTCCGGCAGAAGCATGAGGTTGCCCGTTTCGCCGAAGCCAACCGGCGGCTGACCCGGAACAACCTCCAGTCCGCGCTCCTGGTGGCCGGCATGCTGCCGATGATCATGATCGTGGTGAACCTCTCCTCCGTGGCAGTGGTGTGGTTCGGCGGGCACCTGATCAGCAGCGGGGGCATGGAGGTGGGCGCCCTGACTGCCTTCATCGCCTACATCCTCCAGATCCTGCTGGCCATCATGATGGCCATGTACGTGTTCAGCACCGCACCCCGCGCGGCCGTCTGCGCGGAACGCATCCAGGACGTGCTGGACGTGACCCCGGCGCTGGCGGCGCCTGCACTGGCGAAGCGGGCAAGGCCTGCAACCCCGGACGGCGGGGGAGTGGCATTCAGCCATGTCTGGTTCGCCTACCCCGGGGCGGAGTCCCCGGTCCTGGCCGACATCTCATTTTCTGCCCGCCCCGGCACCACCACGGCCGTCATCGGCGCCACCGGCAGCGGCAAGACCACGCTGCTGAATCTGCTGCCGCGGTTCCTGAACGCCACCTCCGGTGAGGTCCGGCTGGGCGGGACCGACGTCCGGACCTTGCCCGCCGGCAGCGTGCGCCAGCGGATTTCCGCGGTACCGCAGCATTCCTATCTGTTCTCCGGCACGGTGGCGAGCAACCTGCGGATGGCCGCGCCCGGAGCCACCGAGGACGAGCTGTGGCAGGCCCTGCAGCTGGCGCAGGCCGAGGACTTCGTCCGGAAGTTCCCGGACAACCTTCATGCAGCCGTCGCCCAGGGCGGGGCCGGCCTCTCGGGCGGGCAGCGGCAGCGGCTCTGCATCGCCCGCGCCATGCTCCGCACTGCGGACCTGTACCTCTTCGACGACAGTTTTTCCGCCCTGGACTATGCCACCGAAGCCGCGGTCCGGCAGGCACTGGCGCCTGCGCTGGAGACGGCCACGGTGCTCATGGTGGCCGAACGCATTCCCACCATCATGGGCGCCGACCAGATTTTGGTGCTGGAGGAAGGCCGGCTGGTGGCCCACGGAACCCACGCCGAACTCCTGGCATCGTCGCCCACCTACCGGGAGATCGCCGAGTCCCAGCTGGCCCTGGACGAACAGCCGTGAGCGGCGGGCCGGCATGAAGGGCACACACGCAGCCAGACGCACCACCGGCAGTTTCCTGCCGGCGGCCAAGCGGCTCCTGGGCCTGCTTCGGCCATCCAAGGGCAGGATGGCCCTGGCCGTCGCGGCGACATGCGGCTTCGCCGCCCTCAACGTGGCGGCTCCCAAGCTCCTCGGTGACGCCACCGACGTCGTCGTCGAAGGTTTCATGCACGGCACGTTCGACGCCGGCAAGCTCGCCGCGCTGCTGTCCGCAGTGTCCCTGATGTACGTCGGGACGTCCGTCTTCAACTGGGTCCAGGGAGCCCTGACCGCCCAGGCGGTGCAGCGGCTGGTCTTCGGCCTCCGCGCCGCCGTCGAGGACAAGCTGCACCGGCTGCCGTCGTCGCACTTCCACGAGCAGGCCCGGGGTGACGTCCTTAGCCGTGCCACCAACGACGTCGACAACATCTCCCAGGCACTCAACCAGCTGCTCACACAACTGATCATGTCCGTTCTGATGCTGTGCGGTTCGCTGGCCATGATGCTGTGGATCTCGCCGCTGCTGGCAGCCATCGCCCTCGTTTCCGTTCCCATCTCCACGCTGATAACGGTGTTCATGGCGCGGGAGTCCCGGACCTATTTCGCGGCCCAGTGGGCCTCCACCGGCGAGCTGAACGCCCACATCGAGGAATTCATCACCGGACACGAGGTGATTAAGGCGTTCGGGCAGCAGGACACGGCCTCGGCCATCTTCGGCCACGGCAACGACCGGCTGGCCCGCGCCAGCGCTCGTGCCCAGTTCGTATCCGGGGCCGTGCAGCCGCTGATGGTCTTCGTCGCCAACATCAATTATGTGGCGGTGGCCGTCGTGGGCGCACTGCAGGTAGCAGCGGGAACCATGACCATCGGCGGCATCCAGGCGTTCATCCAGTTCAGCCGCCTGTTCACCCAGCCGATGGGGCAGATCGGCGGCATGCTCACCCTGATGCAGTCCTGTGCGGCCTCCGCGGAGCGGGTCTTCGCCCTGCTCGACGAGCCTGAGATCCCGCGCGAGGACGGGGTTCCGGCCCAGCGGGAGAACCTGCGGGGCCGGATTGACTTCGAGGACGTCAGCTTCGCCTACACGCCAGGGGCACCGGCCGTCAGCGGGCTGTCGTTCTCCGTCCTGCCCGGCCAGACCGTGGCCATCGTCGGGCACACCGGTGCCGGCAAGACCACCGTGGTGAACCTCCTCATGCGCTTCTATGAACTGGATTCGGGCCGCATCACGATCGACGGCACGGACATAGCCACGGTGCCCGTGGACTCCCTGCGGTCCAACTTCGCCGTGGTCATGCAGGACGTCTGGCTGTTCAGCGGCACGGTCCGCGACAACATCGAATACGGCTGGCCCGGGGCGGATGATGACCGGGTCCTGGCAGCCGCCGAGGCCAGCCACGTGGACCACTTTGTGCGGTCGCTGCCGGCCGGCTACGCCACGGTCCTGGGGGACGACGGCGATTCGCTGAGCCAGGGTCAGCGGCAACTGATAACCATCGCCCGGGCACGGCTCGCCGACCGCAGCGTCCTGATCCTGGACGAGGCAACAAGCTCCGTGGACACCCGGACCGAGGTGCAGATCAAGCTCGCCATGAACCGGCTGAGGCAGGGTAAGACGAGCTTCATCATTGCCCACAGGTTGTCCACGGTGCGCGACGCTGATCTAATTCTCGTCATGGATCACGGACGCATTGTTGAACAGGGGACGCACAGCAGCCTGCTGTCCGTGGACGGCCAATACAGGCACCTGTATGAGGCCCAGTTCCGCGGCGTGGACCGCGAACTCGGCGCCATCCGCCGGCACCACGGCAGGCACGCTGCCGGCCAGCAGCGCTACCGGGAGTCCGGCCTGTGACCGCCGCCGATGGGTTCCCGGGGCAGTGGAAGCCGAACACCGGCAGCTCCGTGGCCCTGTTTGAGCAGCTGCGGCTCCACGTGATCGAACAGGCGGACCAGGGCAAGCTTGCCCCCGGCACGCGGCTGCCGGCAGTGCGGGCCCTCGCCGGAACCCTCGGCGTCGCACCCCACACCGTCGCACGGGCATACAAGGAGCTCGAAGCCGCGGGCGTCGTCGCCACCAAGGGCCGGAACGGGACGGTGGTCTCCGCCCGCGACGAGCGCTGGGGCGCATTGTCCGGGGCCGCAGCAGATTATGCCGCAGCCGCCAAGTCGCAGGGCGCAACGTTTGCCCAGGCCGTGCACCTGCTGGCGGCCGCCTACGACGCCGAGTAACGAAGGTGGCGCAGCACACCCGCGTGGATATTCGAAGAAGTTTTCGACTAGCATTAGTGGGTGCCTAAAGCCGTAGCTGAAGAAACCGCTGTTGCCCCCTCCGCCGTCGTCCCCCTGAGCCCCGCCAAACCGGCGCGCCCGGACCTTTCCCGGCTGGTGGTCAAGGGCGCCCGCGAGCACAACCTCCGCAACGTCGACCTCGACCTGCCGCGCGACGCCATGATCGTCTTCACGGGCCTGTCCGGCTCCGGAAAGTCGTCCCTCGCCTTCGACACCATCTTCGCCGAGGGCCAGCGCCGCTACGTGGAATCGCTCTCCGCCTACGCCCGGCAGTTCCTGGGCCAGGTGGACAAGCCCGACGTCGACTTCATCGAGGGCCTGTCGCCGGCGGTCTCGATCGACCAGAAGTCCACCAGCAAGAACCCGCGCTCCACCGTGGGCACAATCACCGAGATTTACGACTACATGCGTCTCCTCTGGGCGCGCGTAGGCCGCCCGCACTGTCCCGTCTGCGGTGAACCCGTCATCAAGCAGACCCCGCAGCAGATCGTGGACCAGCTGCTCGAGCTGGAGGACGGCACCCGATTCCAGATCCTCGCTCCGGTGGTGCGCGGCCGCAAGGGTGAATTTGTCGACCTTTTCAAGGAACTGACGGCCAAGGGCTATTCCCGCGCCCGCGTCGACGGCGACCTCATCCAGCTGAGCGATCCGCCCAAGCTGGGCAAGCAGTTCAAGCACACCATCGAGGTGGTGGTGGACCGGCTCGTGGTCAAGGAAGGCATCCGCCAGCGGTTGACCGACTCCATCGAAACGGCTCTTGTCCTCGCCGAGGGACGCGTCCTGGCCGACTTCGTCGACCTTGAGTCCGACGATCCCCTCCGCACGCGTGCCTTCTCGGAAAACCTGGCGTGCCCCAACGAGCACCCGCTGGCCATCGATGAGATCGAGCCCAGGTCCTTCTCGTTCAACAACCCCTTCGGTGCCTGCTCGGCCTGCAGCGGCATCGGCACCCGGCTGGAAGTCGACGAGGACCTGATCATCCCCAACCCGGAGCTGGCGCTGGAGGACGGGGCCATTGCGCCGTGGTCCCTGGGCACGGCAACCACCGAGTACTGGAACCGGCTGCTCGGCGGGCTCGCCAAGGAGCTCGGGTTCTCCATGACCACGCCGTGGCAGGACCTTTCCTCCGACGTCCGTCAGACCGTCCTGCACGGCAAGGACCACAAGGTCGTGGTGCAGTACCGCAACCGTTTCGGCCGGGAGCGCAAGTACAGCACTGGCTTCGAGGGCGTGGTGCAGTACGTGCACCGCAAGCACACCGAAACCGAGTCCGACTACGCCAGGGACCGCTATGAGGAATACATGCGGCAGATCCCCTGCCCCGCCTGCGACGGCGCCCGGCTGAACCCGGCGTCGCTTTCGGTTCTCATCAACGGCAAGTCCATTGCCGACGTCGCTCGGCTCCCCATGCGTGAATGCGCAGCATTCCTGGACAACCTCGTGCTGACCGGCCGTGAGGCGCAAATCGCCCACCAGGTCCTCAAGGAGATCCAGGCCCGCCTGACCTTCCTGCTGGACGTGGGCCTTGAGTACCTGAACCTGGAGCGCCCCTCCGGCACCCTGTCCGGCGGCGAAGCCCAGCGCATCAGGCTTGCCACCCAGATCGGTTCCGGCCTCGTGGGCGTCCTCTACGTCCTGGACGAGCCGTCCATCGGGCTGCACCAGCGGGACAACCGGCGCCTGATCGAGACTCTGACCCGGCTGCGGGACCTGGGCAACACCCTCATCGTGGTCGAACACGATGAGGACACCATCCATGAAGCGGACTGGATCGTGGACATCGGCCCGGGAGCCGGCGAGCATGGCGGACAGGTGGTCCATTCCGGGTCCTACAAGGAACTCCTGGCGAACACGAAGTCCCTCACCGGCGACTACCTCTCCGGCAGGAAGAGCATCGACGTCCCCAAGAAGCGCCGCAAGTACGACAAGAAGCGCGAGCTGAAGGTGGTTGGCGCCCGCGAGAACAACCTCGTCAACGTAGATGCCGCGTTCCCGCTGGGCCTGTTCACCGCGGTGACCGGTGTCAGCGGCTCCGGCAAATCCACGCTTGTGAACGAAATCCTGTACAAGGTGCTGGCCAACAAGCTCAACGGCGCCAAGCAGGTGGCCGGGCGCCACCGCACTGTCCAGGGCCTCGAGCACCTGGACAAGGTGGTGCACGTGGACCAGAGCCCGATCGGCCGCACGCCGCGCTCCAACCCCGCGACCTATACCGGCGTGTTCGACCACATCCGGAAGCTCTTCGCCGAGACCACCGAGGCCAAGGTCCGCGGCTACCTGCCCGGACGGTTCTCGTTCAACGTCAAGGGCGGGCGCTGCGAAGCCTGCTCCGGTGACGGCACGCTGAAGATCGAGATGAACTTCCTGCCGGACGTCTATGTGCCGTGCGAGGTCTGCCACGGTGCGCGCTACAACCGCGAGACCCTTGAGGTGCACTACAAGGGCAAGACCATCGCCGACGTGCTGAACATGCCCATCGAGGAGGGCGCCGAGTTCTTCGCCGCTTTCTCCCCGATTGCGCGCCACCTCAAGACTCTCGTGGATGTCGGCCTCGGCTACGTCCGGCTCGGGCAGCCCGCCACCACGCTGTCCGGCGGTGAGGCGCAGCGCGTGAAGCTCGCGGCCGAACTCCAGAAGCGGTCCAACGGGCGCAGCGTCTACGTCCTGGACGAGCCCACCACCGGACTTCACTTCGAGGACATCCGGAAGCTGCTCATGGTGCTGCAGGGCCTGGTGGAGAAGGGCAACACGGTCATCACCATCGAACACAACCTCGACGTCATCAAGAGCGCCGACTGGATCGTGGACCTCGGCCCGGACGGCGGCTCCGGCGGCGGCCGGATCATCGCCACAGGCACCCCCGAGCAGGTCTCCAAGTCCTCGGAAAGCTACACCGCGAAGTTCCTGGCCGAAATCCTCGGCTAGGGGCGCCCGGCCACTACGCCACGGCCCACAACGCGGAACCCAACACGACGACCCAACACGAGGACCCACAACGCCACGGCGGCCCGCCAGATTAACTGGCGGGCCGCCGTCGTCCTCCGCCAGTTTGGAGTTTTTGTCCAGATATTGGCCGCTAAATGCCTCGGAAGTCGCGATACGTGGACAAAAACTCCTCCATAGGCGCAGAAGTATTCCTCGGACGGCATACGAGTTTGAGCAGGCGTGCCATCGTGAGAAACTAAGCCGGTGACTTCAACAACAGTGCCCGTGATCTTCGACCTGGACGGCACTCTTGTCGATCCGGCCGGCGGGATAACAGACGGAATTGCCGCGGCCCTCACGGAACATGGCCTTGCTGTCCCCAGCCAGGACCTTCTAGAAGCGATGGTGGGTCCCAAGCTGAGCGACTCCCTGCTGAACGTCGCCGCTGTACCGCCGGCCATGCTCAGGGCGGTCATCCGGACCTACCGGATGCATTACCTGGACGTTGGCATTTCCCAGAGCCGCCTGTACCCGGGCATCGTCGACCTGTTGGACGCCTACGTAGAGGCTGGACGGCCCGTAGCGGTGGCAACACAGAAGCCGGAAGGCCTTGCCCAACTGGTGCTTCAGCACCACAAGATCGCCGGACGGTTCCGCGCCATCAGGGGATCAGCCGCGGACGAGACTGCGGCCGCGGCAGGCCCGGTCGGCAAGACCGGGATCATTGCCGCTGCCATGACCGACCTCCGCACGCAGCACGCGGTGATGGTGGGCGACCGCGCGCAGGATGTGGCCGGGGCATTGGCCAACGGACTCGACTGCATCGGCGTCAGCTGGGGTTTTGCGCCCGACGGCGAACTGGAGGCAGCGGGAGCCGTGGCCGTCGTGCACGATACCGCCGGCCTGCGCGCCAAGGTCGAGGAGCTGGAGAACGTCCGTGCCGCAGCCCTGAGCGAGGTGCGTAACGATGGAGCTGTTTGACGGCGTCCGCTGGACCACGCGGACCCTCATCTCCGGCAGTTGCCGGCCAACAGTCATTGGGCTGGAGAACGTGCCCAAGAGCGGGCCGTTCATTGTGGCGCCCAACCACCTCTCCTTCCTGGACAGCGTGATTGTCCAGGCGCTCATGCCCCGTCCTGTGGCGTTCTTCGCCAAGGCGGAATACTTCACCACCAAGGGCTTCAAGGGGCGCGTGATGAAGTCCTTCTTCACGGCCGTCGGCTCCATTCCGGTCGAGCGCGGTGAGCAGGCCGCGAGCGTGCAGGCCCTCAAGACGCTCCTGGACATCCTCGAAGACGGCAGGGGGATCGGCATCTACCCCGAGGGAACCCGGTCCCGTGACGGCATCCTGTACCGCGGCCGGACCGGCGTCGGCTGGCTGGCCCTCACCACCGGCGCGCCGGTGATCCCGGTGGGACTGATCGGCACCGAGAAGTTGCAGCCCGCCGGCCGCAACGCCGTTAAGCCCCAGCACTTCACCATGAAGGTGGGGGAGCCGATCTACTTCGACAAGACCGGGCCGGACCATTCGCTTCCCGCGCGCCGCCAGGTAACCGACCGGATCATGGACGCCATCGCCGAGCTCAGCGGCCAGGAGCGCTCCACCAGCTACAACCAGAGCAAGGTCATCGAGTAGGCCGGTTGTTCTCTCGGCGGCCCGGCCGGTCCCTCAGGAAGCGAAGCGGCAATCCGCAGCCCCTCAGCTCAGTAGACTGGAAACGTGGCAGATCCATCGAGTTATAGACCCCAGACGGGTGAGATTCCGACCAATCCGGGCGTTTACAGGTTCAGGGATCCCCATGGGCGGGTCATCTATGTCGGCAAGGCCAAGAACCTCCGGTCGCGCCTGAATTCGTATTTCGCGAACCCGGCAGGACTGCTGCCCAAGACCCACGCCATGGTGTATGCGGCCAGCAGCGTCGAGTGGACTGTTGTGGGCAGCGAGCTGGAATCCCTCCAGCTGGAATACACCTGGATCAAGGAATTCAAGCCGCGGTTCAACGTGGTTTTCCGGGACGACAAGACCTATCCGTACCTCGCCGTCACCATGGGCGAGAAGCTGCCCCGCGTGCAGGTCATGCGCGGCGAGCGGCGGAAAGGCACCCGGTACTTCGGCCCCTACACGGCCGGTGCCATCCGGGAAACCATGGACACCCTGCTGCGGGTCTTTCCGGTGCGGAGCTGCAGCGCGGGCGTCCTGAAGCGTGCCCAGGCCAGCGGCCGGCCCTGCCTGCTGGGCTACATCGACAAATGCTCGGCCCCCTGCGTCGGCCGCGTCACGCCCGAGGAACACCGCGCCTTGGCCGAGGACTTCTGCGCGTTCATGGGAGGCGAGGCCAAGCGGTTCATCTCGCGGCTCGAAAAGGAGATGGCTGCCGCCGTCGCCGTCCTGGACTATGAACGCGCTGCGCGGCTGCGCGACGACATCACCGCCCTTCGCAAGGTCTTCGAGCGCAACGCCGTGGTGCTCGCCGAAGACACCGACGCCGACGTTTTCGCCCTGCACGAGGACGAACTCGAAGCGGCCGTCCAGGTGTTCCACGTCCGGGGCGGACGGGTCCGCGGCCAGCGCGGCTGGGTAGTCGAAAAGGTGGAGGACTTCACCACCCCCGACCTCGTCGAACACCTCCTCCAGCAGGTCTACGGCGAGGACGCCGAGGTCCAGGGCCGGCTTCCGCGCGAGGTCCTGGTGCCTGTCGAGCCGAGCAACGTGGAGGACCTGGCCGAGTGGCTCGGCGGCATCCGCGGGGCCAAAGTGGACATCCGGGTTCCGCAGCGCGGCGACAAGGCCGCCCTCATGTCCACGGTCCGCGAGAACGCCGAGCACGCGCTCCGGCTCCACAAGACCCGGCGGGCCGGCGACCTGACCGTCCGGTCGCAGGCGCTGCAGGAGCTCCAGGAGGCGCTGGAACTCCCCGTGCCGCTGCTGCGCATCGAATGCTACGACGTCTCCCACGTCCAGGGCACCAACGTGGTGGCCTCCATGGTGGTGGTGGAGGACGGCCTCCCCAAGAAGTCGGACTACCGGAAGTTCTCCATCACCGGGGCGGCGGCCACGGACGACACCGCTGCGATGCACGACGTCCTGACGCGGCGCTTCCGGCACTACCTCGTGGACAAGACGGCCCAGGTCGAAGCCGCCGAACTGGTCGCGACGCCGGCCTCCAACGGTACCGCCGGCGCCAACGGCGCTATCCCTGCAGACGCAGCGTTGGCAGAGGCCGCGCTGTCCGACACCACCACGCCGGCGCCGCGCACGAAATTCGCCTACCCGCCCAACCTCGTGGTGGTGGACGGCGGCCAGCCCCAGGTCAACGCGGCCGCCAAGGCCCTCGAATCACTGGGCGTCGACGACGTCTACGTTGTTGGGCTCGCCAAGCGCCTCGAGGAGGTCTGGCTGCCGGACAGCGACTTCCCGGTCATCCTTCCCCGCTCCTCGCAGGGCCTCTACATGCTGCAGCGCATCCGCGACGAGGCCCACCGCTTCGCCATCTCGTTCCACCGGCAAAAGCGCGGCAAGGCGATGACCGTCTCGGTCCTCGACGGCGTGCCCGGGCTGGGCGATTCCAAGCGGAAGGCCCTGCTCGCCCACTTTGGTTCCCTCAAGAAGATCAAGGCGGCATCGGCGGAGGAACTGACAGCCGCCAAGGGGGTCGGGCCGGCACTGGCCGCTGCCATCGTCACGCACTTCAGCCCGGGCGGAGCCGGCGGCGACTCGGGCGACTCCGTTCCGGCGATCAACATGACCACCGGGGAAGTGCTGGAAACTTAGCCCGGGCCCGGAAACTTGGTTAGGGTAAGTACGGGAAATCGGCGTGTGCCGCAAACACTAGCAAACGGCTACCGCGCAGCAACCGCGCGCGGGAGGCCACAGCAGGAATGAGGCTGGAATCAATGGCAGAGTCGACGGCGGAGTCCAGCACGGAAGAGGACGGCCTGACACCGGTCAAGCCCGCCGAAGCGGAACTGCTCATCGTGACCGGAATGTCCGGCGCGGGCCGCAGCACCGCCTCCGATGCGCTGGAGGACCACGGCTGGTACGTCGTCGAGAACCTTCCGCCGCAGATGCTCGGGACGCTGGCCGAACTCGTGTCCCACGCCCCCCAGTCCATCCCCAAGCTTGCCGTGGTGATGGACGTGCGCAGCAAGGCCCTGTTCGCGGACATCCGCGCGGCACTGCGGGCCCTCGAAGTCAGCGGCGTCACCTTCCGGGTGCTGTTCCTTGACGCCAGCGACGACGTCCTGGTCCGCCGCTTCGAGCAGGGCCGGCGCCCGCACCCGCTGCAGGGCGGCGGCCGGATCCTCGACGGCATCGCCGCGGAACGTGAACTCCTAAAGGAGCTGCGCGACTCCTCCGACCTTGTCCTGGACACCTCGTCCCTCAACGTGCACGGGCTCGCCACTGCGATCACCGAGCTGTTCACCGAAACCGGACCCATCGCGATCCGCCTGAACATCATGAGCTTTGGCTTCAAGTACGGCCTGCCCGTGGACGCCAACTACGTGGCCGACGTCAGGTTCATCCCGAACCCGCACTGGGTGCCCGCGCTCCGGCCGCACACCGGCCTGGACCAGGACGTCAGCGAGTACGTCCTTGGAGCCCAAGGCGTGCCGAACTTCGTGGAACGCTACGTCCTCGCCCTCGAGCCTGTCCTGGAGGGCTACCGCCGGGAAAACAAGCACTACGCCACCATTGCCGTCGGATGCACAGGCGGAAAGCACCGCTCGGTGGCGGTCGCCATGGAGCTGTCCAAACGGCTCGCGCAGTATCCGCGGGTTACCGTGACCACGACGCACCGGGACCTGGGCCGCGAGTAATGGGCGTTCTTACCGGCCCGTTGCCCCTGATTCCGCCGGCCGGCCTGACCGGTTCCCAACAGGCCAAGGGGCCCACCGTCGTCGCGCTCGGCGGCGGCCACGGCCTTTCGGCCTCCCTCTCGGCGCTGCGGCTGCTTACGTCCGAACTGACAGCGGTGGTCACCGTGGCGGACGACGGCGGGTCTTCCGGCCGTCTCCGGGAGGAGTACGGCGTCCTTCCGCCCGGTGATCTCCGGATGGCGCTGTCCGCCCTGTGCGACGACACTGACTGGGGCCGCACCTGGCGCGACGTCATGCAGCACCGGTTCCGGTCCGCCCGCGGCGGCGCCTCGCTGGATGAACACGCCATGGGCAACCTGCTGATCGTCACCCTCTGGGAACTGCTCGGGGACGCGGTGGCCGGCCTGAAATGGGCGGGCGCCTTGCTCGGTGCCCGCGGACAGGTGCTGCCCATGTCCACCGTTCCGCTCACCATCGAGGGCGACGTACGCGTGACGGCCCCGGACGGCAGCAGCACGGTCACCACCATCACCGGTCAGGCACGCTGTGCGGTGGCGGGCTCGCTGGAGAGCGTCCGTCTGCTTCCCGAGCAGGCTCCGGCCTGTGTTGAGGCCCTGACCGCCGTCGAGCTTGCTGACTGGGTGGTGCTGGGTCCCGGTTCCTGGTACACGTCCGTGCTCCCGCATCTGCTGCTGCCGGAAATGCGGCAGGCGCTCTGCGATACGCCTGCCAAGCGCTGCCTCACCATGAACCTGGCCATGGACACCAAGGAAACGTCCGGCATGTCCGCCGCCGACCACCTTCATGTCCTGCGCGACTACGCCCCGGAGTTCAGTGCCGACGTGGTGCTCGCGGACCCGGCTTCGGTTTCGGACCTGGCCGAGTTTGAGCGGGCAGCGGGGATGATCGGCGCCGAGGTTGTCTTGGGTAGAGTAGGGGCTTCGGGCCGGCGACCGGTCCATGACCCCTTGCGGCTGGCTACGGCCTACCAGGATATTTTCGGGAACAGTTAGGAAAGGTGCCATGGCACTGACAGCATCAGTCAAGGAAGAACTCTCCCGCCTGGACATTAAGAAATCATCAGTCCGCAAGGCTGAGGTCTCGGCCATGCTCCGCTTCGCCGGGGGACTGCACATCATCTCGGGCCGGATCGTCATCGAGGCCGAGGTGGACCTTGCCTCCACCGCCCGGCGCCTGCGCGCCGCAATCGCCGAGGTCTACGGACACCAGAGCGAGATCATCGTGGTCTCCGGCAGCGGCCTGCGCCGCGGCAGCCGTTACGTGGTCCGCGTTGTCCGTGACGGCGAGGCGCTGGCCCGGCAGACCGGCCTCCTTGACGGCCGGGGACGGCCCGTACGCGGGCTGCCGTCCGCCGTCGTCAACGGTTCAGCCGCCGACGCCGAAGCCGTGTGGCGGGGCGCCTTCCTGGCGCACGGTTCCCTCACCGAACCCGGCCGGTCCTCCTCCATGGAGGTCACCTGCCCCGGCCCGGAATCGGCCCTCGCACTCGTTGGCGCGGCGCGCCGGCTGGGGATCCAGGCCAAGGCACGGGAAGTCAGGGGAGTGGACCGCGTGGTAATCCGCGACGGCGATACCATCGCGGCGCTGCTCACCCGGATGGGCGCCCATGACGCGCTGATGGTCTGGGAAGAGCGGCGCATGCGCAAGGAAGTCCGGGCGACGGCGAACCGGCTCGCCAACTTTGACGACGCCAACCTCCGCCGTTCCGCGCAGGCCGCCGTGGCGGCCGGCGCCCGGGTGGACCGGGCCCTGGAAATCCTCGGCGACGACGTCCCTGACCACCTCAAGTACGCCGGTGAACTCCGCGTCGCCCACAAGCAGGCCAGCCTCGACGAACTTGGCCGGCTCGCCGATCCGCCCATGACGAAGGACGCCATCGCCGGGCGCATCCGCCGGCTGCTGGCCATGGCGGACAAACGCGCCTCGGATCTTGGCATCCCGGGTACGGATGCCAATGTGACGCCGGAAATGCTGGACGAGTAAACGGCGCCCATAGAATCAAGACCAGATGGCGGCTGTTGCCGCCATCGGAGTTTTCCGGATGACCCGTCGTCCGGGATGCACAATCCGAGAGTTAGCACAACCGGACAAACTGTCCACGACATTGGAGGATTTTGTGACCGAGTACGTTCTGCCCGAACTCAGCTACGACTACGCAGCGCTCGAGCCCCACATCTCTGCACGGATCATGGAGCTGCACCACAGCAAGCACCACGCCGCGTACGTAGCGGGTGCCAACAACGCGCTGGCCCAGCTGGCAGAGGCGCGCGATAAGGGCGACTTCGCCAACATCAACCGTCTTTCCAAGGACCTGGCCTTCCACACCGGCGGCCACATCAACCACTCCGTGTTCTGGAACAACCTCTCCCCGGACGGAGGCGACAAGCCTGAAGGTGAGCTCGCCGCCGCCATCGACGACGCCTTCGGCTCGTTCGATGCCTTCCGCGCCCAGTTCTCCGCAGCCGCCCTCGGCCTGCAGGGTTCGGGCTGGGGCTTCCTGGCCTACGAGCCCATCGGTGGCAACCTCGTCATCGAGCAGCTCTACGACCAGCAGGGCAACGTCGCGCTGGGCACCACCCCGCTGCTGATGCTGGACATGTGGGAGCACGCTTTCTACCTGGACTACGTCAACGTCAAGGCCGACTACGTCAAGGCGTTCTGGAACATCGTCAACTGGGCTGATGTGTCCGCCCGCTTCGCCGCGGCGCGCGCCAACGCAACGGGACTCATCACCCTCTAAGTGTGACCTGGCGTACACAAAGCAGTAACAAACTTCACATTCGGCGACTTTAGGGCCGAATTCTGGACGGTCTGCCCCCGCACTTGCGGGGGTAGACCTACTTAAACGTAAGATGGATCACGGAAGGCGGTTAGCCTTCAGCAATGAGGCTGGTCGCCCTCCGATCTGAAAAATATCTCTGCCCAATGGCGTGCGGGATCTGTTAGTTGGCTTGAACGCCCGCTTACTAGTTGTGCTTCCAAGGCACAAAGGAGACTAAAAAGTGACCACCCGTATTGGTATCAACGGCTTCGGCCGCATCGGCCGCAACTACTTCCGCGCTGCACTTGCTCAGGGTGCGGACCTTGAGATCGTTGCCGTCAACGACCTCACCAGCCCCGAGGCGCTGGCCCACCTGCTCAAGTACGACTCCGTCGGTGGGCGCCTGGCCGAGACCATCGAGGTCAAGGAAGGCAACCTCGTCGTCAACGGCAACGCCATCAAGGTCCTGGCCGAGCGCGACCCCGCGAACCTCCCTTGGAAGGACCTGGGCGTTGACATCGTCATCGAGTCCACCGGTTTCTTCACCAAGGCAGCTGCTGCGAAGAAGCACATCGAAGCCGGCGCCAAGAAGGTCCTGATCTCCGCTCCCGCCTCGGACGAGGACATCACCATCGTGATGGGCGTCAATGACGGCCTGTACGATCCCGAGAACCACCACATCATCTCCAACGCTTCCTGCACCACCAACTGCCTCGGCCCGCTGGCCAAGGTGGTTAACGAGGCGTTCGGCATCGAGCGCGGCCTGATGACCACGGTCCACGCGTACACCGCAGACCAGAACCTGCAGGATGGCCCGCACAACGACCTCCGCCGTGCCCGTGCCGCCGCCATCAACATGGTCCCCACCTCCACGGGTGCAGCCAAGGCCATCGGCCTGGTCCTGCCGGAGCTCAAGGGCAAGCTGGACGGCTATGCCATCCGCGTTCCGGTCCCCACCGGCTCCGCCACCGACCTCACCGTCACGGTCTCCCGCGAGACCACCGTCGAGGAAGTCAACGCCACGCTCAAGAAGGCCGCAGAGTCTGACGAGTGGCAGGGCATCCTGACCTACACCGACGCCCCGATCGTCTCCTCGGACATCGTCGGCGACCCCGCCTCGTCCATCTTTGACTCCGGTTTGACCAAGGTCATTGGCAACCAGGTCAAGGTTGTTTCGTGGTATGACAACGAATGGGGCTACTCCAACCGCCTCGTGGACCTCACGGAGCTTGTTGCCGCGAAGCTGGGCTAGGGTTAGCTACATGACATCTCACACCCTCAACGAACTGATCGCTGAAGGTGTCCGCGGGCGGTACATTCTGGTTCGAAGTGACCTGAATGTGCCGCTCGACGGCTCTACAGTGACTGACGACGGCCGCATCCGGGCCTCACTGCCAGTGCTGGGAAAGCTCACGGACGCCGGTGCCCGCGTGCTGGTAACAGCCCACCTCGGCCGCCCCAAGGGCGCCCCTGAAGACAAGTACTCGCTCAAGCCGGCGGTCGCCCGCCTGGCCGAGCTGGCTTCCTTCCCTGTCTCGCTCGCGGCGGACACGGTGGGACCCTCGGCCAAGGAGAAGGCAGCCGCGCTGCAGGACGGCCAGGTCCTGGTGCTCGAGAACGTGCGGTTCGACGCACGCGAGACCAGCAAGGACGCGGCCGAGCGGGGCACCTTCGCAGATGAGCTGGTGGGACTCACCGGTGACAACGGCGCCTTCGTGAACGACGCCTTCGGCGCCGTGCACCGCAAGCACGCCAGCGTTTACGACGTCGCCACCCGGCTCCCGTCGTACCTCGGTGACCTCGTGGGCACCGAGGTGGAAGTCCTCCGCAAGCTGACCGCAGACACGCAGCGCCCCTACGTTGTGGTGCTGGGCGGTTCGAAGGTTTCGGACAAGCTCGCGGTCATCGACAACCTGCTCGGCAAGGCAGACACCATCCTGGTGGGCGGCGGCATGCTGTTCACCTTCCTGGCAGCCGACGGCCACAAAGTGGCCGGCAGCCTGCTGGAAGAGGACCAGATCCCGGTCGTCCAGGACTACCTCAAGCGCGCAGCCGACGCCGGCACGGAATTCGTGATCCCCACGGACGTCGTGGTGGCCGCCAAGTTCGCCGCCGACGCCGACCATGAGACGGTCAGCGCCGACGCCATCGAAAGCAGCAGCTTCGGGGCGCAGGGCATCGGCCTGGACATCGGACCCGAGTCCGCCCGGGCGTTCGCCGAGCAGATCAAGGGCGCCAAGACGGTGTTCTGGAACGGTCCCATGGGCGTATTCGAGTTCGAAGCGTTCTCTGCAGGCACCCGGGCCATCGCCCAGGCGCTGACGGAGACGGACGCGTTCACCGTCGTCGGCGGCGGCGACTCCGCGGCTGCTGTCCGTACGCTCGGCTTCGCCGATGACCAGTTCGGCCACATTTCCACCGGCGGCGGCGCCAGCCTGGAATACCTTGAAGGCAAGGAACTTCCCGGCCTGAGCGTTCTGGACCGCTAGAGACACACCAGCCGGCAGGGCACCTTCCGCACCGCGAAAGGCGCCCTGCCGGCTGTTCACATGATCAGCAGATTGACCGGCACTATTGGAGAACACGTGACTACGTCAACCAACGGCACCTTTGACCGCACGCCTTTGATCGCAGGCAACTGGAAGATGAACATGGACCACGTCCAGGGCATCACCCTCCTGCAGAAGCTGGCTTGGACACTGTCCGACGCCAAGCACGACTACAGCCGTGTGGAAGCTGCTGTCTTCCCGCCCTTCACCGACCTCCGCGGCGTGCAGACCCTCGTCCAGGGCGACGAACTCGACATCGCCTACGGCGGCCAGGACCTGTCCCAGTTCGACTCCGGCGCCTACACCGGGGACATCTCCGGCCAGTTCCTGAACAAGCTCGGCTGCAAGTACGTCCTCGTGGGCCACAGCGAACGGCGGACCGTCCACGCCGAGTCGGACGAAGTCCTCAATGCCAAGGTCAAGGCGGCCTACCGCCACAACGTCATCCCCGTCCTGTGCGTCGGGGAGGGCCTGGAGATCCGCCAGGCCGGCACCCACGTCCAGCACACGCTGGACCAGCTCCGCGCCGACGTCGAAGGCCTCACCGCCGACCAGGCGGCCGAGCTCGTCGTCGCCTACGAGCCTGTCTGGGCCATCGGCACGGGTGAGGTTGCGGGCCCGGAGGACGCCCAGGAAATGTGCGCCGCGATCCGTGCCGAACTGACCGAACTGTTCGACGCCGATGTGGCCGCCAAGACCCGCCTCCTGTACGGCGGTTCGGTCAAGGCCAGCAACGCTGCCGCCATCCTCAAGGAACGCGACGTCGACGGCGTGCTGGTGGGCGGTGCGAGCCTTGATCCCGCTGAGTTTGCTAATATTGTCAAGTTCGAGAGCCACCTCGTAACGGACTAGTCCGTTCATCCGGCAAGCTCCCGCATCCACCAACTTTGGAAAGGCCGTCGTGGACGTTCTTCATGTGATTCTGCAGATCCTGCTGGGCATTACCAGCCTTCTGCTGACCCTGCTCATCCTGCTCCACAAGGGGCGCGGCGGCGGCCTGTCGGACATGTTCGGCGGCGGAATGAGCTCCGGGCTGGCCTCCTCCGGTGTTGCTGAGCGCAACCTGAACAGGTTCACCATCATCCTCGGCGTCACCTGGGGCGTTGTGATCATCGCGCTCGGCCTGCTGATGCGTTTCACGGGCGTGGCTGACTCCTAGGGCTGACACAGCCGTCCTGCACCAAAAGCCCGGCCCGATCAGGATCCATTCCTGATTGGGCCGGGCTTTTCCCTGCCGTCAGGGGAGAGCACGCACTAAACTGTCGGTATCGGATCTAACGGCAGCGCCGCCATTAGTAGCGAGGGAGTTCTCCCATGGTGCATTCCTCTTCAGGATTCCGCGGCACCCGTGTGGGTGTCATTCAAGGGGCCGGATTGAAGAACCAGGGGGATGATCCTCTCGGGGAGCCCCTGCCGCGTATTTGTGTCTCGTATTGGTGCGCCATGGGACATGAGACGCGGCCTGTTTTTCTTCGGCTGCCGGACGACCAGATTCCGGACGCATGGGACTGCCGCCGCTGCGGCCGGCCGGCGTCGCGCAATCCCGGTCTGTACGTGCCCGGCGAAGCCCAGGAAGAGGGCTTCAAGACCCATCTGGAATACGTTAAAGAAAGACGCTCCAGCCAGGACGCCGAAGACGTTCTGGCCGGAGCGCTGCAGCGGCTAAGAGCCAGCCGGCGCCTTCCTGACTAGCTGTTCAGGGACACGCGAGGCTGCGTTCTCGTCGATCAGCCACAGCGTCCGGGACCGGCCCGCCGGACCGGCCGCAGGCACCTGCACGGGGTTGGCCCCGGCGAGGGCCAGGCCCACGGCACCCGCCTTGTCCTCGCCTGCCACCACCATCCACACCTCCGCGGAGGTGTTGATCGCCGGCAGGGTCAGGGAAATCCGCCCGGGCGGCGGCTTGGGGGAGTTGCGCACCCCCACCACCGTCAGCTGCTTCTCGCGGATGCCGCCCTGCTCCGGGAACAGGGACGCCACGTGAGCGTCGGGACCCACACCCAGCAGCACCACGTCGAAGCGGGGGAGCCGGCCGGGTTCTTCGGGACGGTCGTCCGAGGTATCCGCGGCGTGCTCGGCCGCTGCCGACTCGCTGAGCCTGCGTGCGTAGTCCTCTGCAGCCTCTTCCGGAGTTTCAAAGTCATCTGTCGACCCGGGCACGTGGACGCGCGCGGGATCAACATCGATGTGCTTCAAAAGAGCTTCGTGGGCCTGAAGCGCATTGCGGTCGGGGTCCTGGGAGCCCAGAAAGCGTTCATCGCCCCACCAGAAGTTCACTTTGGCCCAGTCCACTGCGGGCGCGGCCGGCGAATCGGCCACAGCCTTCAGCGTTCCGATGCCCACCGTGCCTCCGGTAAGCACCACCGTCGCTTCACCGAATCGGTCCTGCACATCCACGAGTTTGGTGATCAGGCGGGCCGCGATGGCGGCCATCAGCACGGAAGAGTCAGGATGGATGCTTACTCTGGGCTCAGCGCTCACTGGGACGGACACTCCTTAGATTGGTACGTGGCAGTCCAATAGTAATCACTTCGCCGAATACTTCGTCGGGGTCCAGGCGCCGGAGTTCTTCGGCGAGGCAGTCGCGGAGGCTGCGCCGCGGGAGGGAGATCCGCTGCGCGGGCTGCCCGGGCTGGGTGAGCTCGGCGATGGAGAGTCCGGGGCGGAAGAGCTGCACGTCGCCGCTGGAGCGGGTGAGTCGGACGCGCCGGATGCCGGTGCCTGCGGGGTCCGCGACGATCGTGACCGGAGCGTCCAGGGACAGGGTCAGCCACGCCGCGAGCAGGATGGTGCTGGGCGAGTCCGAGGCGCCTTCGACCGCGACGGCGGTGACGGGCGAGGAGCCGGCCTGGTCCAGGACGGCGGCTAGCTGGATCCGCCAGTTGGTCAGCCGGGTCCAGGCGAGATCGGTGTCGCCGGCCTTGTAGGTGTTCCGGATGTTCTCCAGCGCCACCTGCGGCTCGGCCTCGTTCGCCGAGTCCGTGATGCGCCGGTGCGCGATCCGGCCGATCGAAGTCTCGCTGGCGTTCTTCGGTGCACCGTGCGGCCACCAGGCCACGATCGGGGCGTCGGGCAGCAGCAGCGCGGCCACGAGGGATTCGCTTTCCTCGGCGAGTTCCCCGAAACCGCGGAGCACGATGACCTCGGAGGCGCCGGCGTCACCGCCGACCCGGATCTGCGCGTCGAGCCGGTTCGGCGCGGACGAGCCGGCGTCGGCGAGCACGATGATCCGGCAGGGGTGTTCGCGGCTGGCCTCATTGGCCGCCTCGATCGCCTCTTCCTCCAGCCCGGACTTGGTGACCACCACGAGCGTGAGGACACGGCCGAGGGCGATCACGCCGCCCTGCTCGCGCAGGGACTGGATCTTCTTGGAAACGTTGGAGGTGGTGGTGTTGGGGAGATCTACAATCATGGCCTTCTCCAGGTGCGTCCGTCACGGGCGAGCAGCTCGTCAGCGGAGGCCGGGCCCCAGCTGCCGGGCGCGTACGGCTCGGGCTGTTCGCCCAGGCCGGCCCAGTACTCTTCGAAGGGGTCCAGGATCTTCCAGGACAGCTCCACTTCCTCGTGCCGCGGGAACAGCGGCGGCTCGCCCAGGAGCACGTCCAGGATCAGCCGCTCATACGCTTCGGGGCTGGACTCGGTGAAGGAGTGCCCGTAACCGAAGTCCATGGTGACATCCCGGACTTCCATCTGGGTGCCGGGGACCTTGGAACCAAAGCGGATCGTGGCGCCCTCGTCGGGCTGGACCCGGATGACGACGGCGTTCTGGCCGAAGTCGTCGTCGCCGTGGTCACGGAACAGCAGGTTCGGTGCCCGCTTGAACACCACCGCGATCTCGGTGACCCGCCGGCCCAGACGCTTGCCCGCGCGCAGGTAGAACGGCACGCCATTCCAGCGCCGGGTGTTGATGTCCACCCGGATCGCGGCGTAGGTTTCGGTGGTGGAATCGGCCGGGATGCCCTCTTCTTCCAGGTACCCCTGGACCTGCTCCCCGCCCTGCCAGCCGCCGGCGAACTGCCCGCGGGCCGAATGCGTGGACAGGTCCTCCGGGAGCCGGACCGCGGCGAGGACCTTTTCCTTCTCCGCACGCAGGTCATCGGCGTTGAAGGAAATGGGCTCCTCCATTGCCGTCAGCGCGAGGAGCTGCAAGAGGTGGTTCTGGATCACGTCGCGGGCAGCACCCACGCCGTCGTAATACCCGGCACGGCCGCCGGTGCCGATGTCCTCGGCCATGGTGATCTGCACATGGTCCACGTAGTTCGCGTTCCAGAGCGGCTCGAACAGCTGGTTCGCGAAACGCAGCGCCAGGATGTTCTGGACCGTCTCCTTGCCCAGGTAATGGTCGATCCGGAACACCGCGTCCTGCGGGAACACCGACTCCACGATGTCGTTCAGCTGCCGGGCCGACTCGAGGTCGTGCCCGAACGGCTTCTCGATCACCACGCGCCGCCACTTCTCGCCCTCGGCCTGCGCCAGGCCGTGCTTGGACAGCTGGCGGCAGACCTGTTCGAAGGCCTTCGGCGGGATCGAGAGGTAGAACGCGTGATTGCCGCGGGTGCCGCGGTTCTCGTCGAGTTCCTTGATTGTCTCGCCGAGCCGCTCAAACGCGGCGTCGTCGTCGAAGGCGCCCTGCACGAACCGGATGCCCTCGGACAGCTGGTTCCAGACCGCCTCATCAAAGGGGGTCCGTGCGTAGGACTTCACGGCGTCCTTCACCTCGGAGGCGAAGTCCTCGTTGTCCCAGTCCCGCCGGCCGAAACCGACCAGCGCGAAGCTGGGCGGCAGCAGGCCACGGTTGGCGAGGTCATACACGGCGGGCATGAGCTTCTTGCGGGCAAGGTCCCCGGTGACTCCGAAGAGCACAAGCGAGGACGGTCCGGCAATCCGGTTCAGCCGCCGGTCCCGCGGATCCCGCAAGGGGTTCCCGGACCGGCCCGCTGACCTTTTGCCGTTCAAAGTATCTGGCATGGTTGAATCGGTGCCTTAGCTCTCAGTGGCGGATGCTGCCTTGCTGGCCAGCGACGAAACGATCTCCTGCAGCTGGGTAACGCCCGCTGCGCGGTCGGTGAGGTGCAGGCGCAGGACGGGCCGGCCGTGCTCGCTGAGCACCTGGGCATCGCCGGCAGCCTGAGCCGCGATCAGCTCGCCAAAGGTGAACGGGCGCTCCGGGATGGCGAGGTCCTGTGCGGACGCCGCCGTGACCTGCAGGAAGACACCGATGGCGGGGCCGCCCTTGTGGAACTGGCCGGTGGAGTGGAGGAAGCGGGGCCCCCAGCCGAATGTGACCGGACGCCCGCTCACGGCGGCGAGGTCGTCACGGACGCCCTCGAGCTGCGAGTAGGCCAGACGGTCGAAGTAGGCCTGGACGCTCAGGTACCCATCGCTGCCCAGCTGGCCCAGCAGCGCCGCAACCGCATCGGCTGCGGTGGTGGCGTCGCCCAGCCATTCGCCGCCGCGGACCTCGATGGCACCGTCGACGAAGCTGGCAGGCGTCGGTTCCGGCTGCGCGTCCAGCAGTCCGCGGGCAGCCACCTTGGCGGCTTCGACGTCGGGCTGGTCAAACGGGTTGATGCCCAGCAGGCGGCCGGCCACGGCGGTGGCGAATTCCCACACCATCATCTGCGCGGCGAGGCCGCCGGCAATGGCCACCTCGTTCTCGCCGAGTTCGACGTCGGCATCCGCGCTGACCAGGCGGACCACCAGGACGTCTTCAGCGCCGGAGGTGACTTCCGGGGCGTTCGGACCTGCGACCACCGGCAGGATGCCGGTGCCGAGCTTGCCGGTGGATTCAGCGATGAGCTGTTCGGCCCAGTCAGCGAATCCTACGATGCCGGAGCCGTCTTCGGCGATGACGACCTTGTTCCGCAGCGGGTTGGTGCCGCCCAGGGCCGCACCCAGGACCAGTCCGATGTTCTCGGGGGCATCCTCGTTCAGGATCTCGGCGGCTTCCTCAGCCTCGTCCAGCAGGGAAGCGATGTCCACGCCGGCCAGGCCCGAGGGGACAAGCCCGAACGCCGTCAGAGCCGAGTAGCGGCCGCCCACGTTCGGGTCCGCGTTGAAGACGGCGCGGTAACCGGCGTCGCGGGATGCCTTGTCCAGCGGGGAACCAGGATCAGTGACAACGATGATCCGGCTCTTGGCATCGAGGCCGGCTTCGGTGAAGGCGTGCTCGAAGATCCGGCGCTGCGAATCGGTTTCCAGGGTTGAACCGGACTTCGAGGAGACCACGATGGCGGTTGCCGTCAGACGGTCCGCGAGGGCAGCACCGACCTGTTCGGGGTCGGTGCTGTCCAGCACAGTCAGCTCGACGCCAGCGGTGCCGGCGATGACCTCAGGGGCAAGGGAGGAGCCCCCCATGCCGCACAGGACAATACGGGTTACCCCCTCGGCCTTCAGCGCGTCCCGGAGTTCCAGGATCCCGTCCACCAGCGGCCGGGAGACGGTGGCCGCCTCGACCCAGCCCAGGCGGATGGCCGACTCGGCTTCCGCGTCCGGACCCCACAGCGTGTGGTCCTTGGCGAAGATGCGGGTGGCCACGCGGTCCTCCACGAGGGCGGGCAGGTGCTGCTCAAGAGCCTTCCGGGCGGCACCGGTGGCGTCGTAGCTGAGTGTGCTCATGTTGGGTTAGGAAGCCTTCCGTGCAGTGGCGAGGGCGCCTTCAACGTCGGCCAGCAGTTCCTTCCAGCTGGCCACGAACTTGTCCAGGCCTTCGGATTCCAGCAGGGCGACGACCTCGTTGTAGGACACACCGAGAGCATCGAGGGAGTTGAGGGTGGCGTTCGCTTCATCGTAGCCGTTGGTGACGGTGTCGCCCGTGACCACGCCGTGGTCGAACGTGGCGTCCAGGGTCTTCTCCGGCATGGTGTTCACGACGTGCGGGGCGACGAGCTCCGTGACGTAGAGGGTGTCCGGGTACGCCGGATCCTTCACGCCGGTGGAAGCCCACAGGGGGCGCTGCGGCAGGGCGCCGGCCTCGGCCAGCACGGCCCAGCGTTCGGTGGAGAAGAGCTCCTCGTAGACCTGGTAGGCGAGGCGGGCGTTGGCGACGCCGGCCTTGCCCTTGAGGGCCTTGGCTTCCTCGGTGCCGATCGCGTCCAGGCGCTTGTCGATTTCGGTGTCCACGCGGGAGACGAAGAACGAAGCCACAGAGTGGATCTTGGACAGGTCGTGGCCGTTGTCCTTGGCCTGCTCCAGACCGCTCTGGAAGGCGTTGATCACGGCGCGGTAGCGCTCCAGCGAGAAGATCAGGGTCACATTGACGCTGATGCCCTCGGCCAGCGTAGCCGTGATGGCTTCCAGGCCCTCAAGCGTGGCAGGGATCTTGATGTGGACGTTGTCGCGGTTGACCTTCTTGTAGAGGTGCTTCGCTTCGGCGATCGTGCCGGCGGTGTCCCAGGCGAGGCGGGGGTCCACCTCGATGGAGACGCGGCCATCAACACCCTTGGTTGCCGCGGCGATCGGGGCGAAGAGGTCGCAGGCGTCGGCGACGTCCGTCGTCGTGATTTCGAAGATGGTCTCTTCGATGGAGGCGCCTGCAGCGGCCTGGGCTGCGATGGTGGCGTCGTAGTCCGTGCCGGAGGTGATGGCGGCGTGGAAGATGCTGGGGTTCGTGGTGACACCCACAACGTTCTTCTCTTCGATCAGCTTCTGCAGCGTGCCGGTCTTGAGGCGGCCGCGGGAGAGGTCATCGAGCCAGATGGAAACGCCGGCGTCGGAAAGCTGCTGAGTGGGAGTGCTAGTCATTTCTAATCTCCTTGAACTGTGGGGGTGCTGTCAGGACTGGAGTCCGGCGAGGGAATCCTTGGCGGCGGCGGCAACTGCTTCTGCCGTGATGCCGAACTCCTGGAACAGGCGCTTGTAGTCGGCGGATGCGCCGTAGTGCTCGAGGCTGATGGACCGGCCGGCGTCGCCGACGAATTCCTTCCAGCCCAGGGACAGGCCGGCTTCAACCGAAACGCGGGCCTTGACCGCTGCGGGCAGGACCGCCTCGCGGTAGGCGGCGTCCTGCTTGTTGAACCACTCGACACACGGCATGGACACCACGCGGGCGGCGATGCCTTCGGCCTGGAGTGCCTCGCGGGCCTGGACAGCCAGCTGGACCTCGGAGCCGGTGCCGATCAGGATGACCTGCGCGTCCACGGTCTTGCCGTCCTTGGACGCCTCGGCCAGGACGTAACCGCCCTTGGCAACGCCAGCGGTCGAACCGAAGGTGTCACCCTCGGCCGCGCCCTCGCCACGCTCGTAGGTGGGGATGTTCTGGCGGGTCAGGACGATGCCGGCCGGGTTCTCGTGGTTCTCCAGCATGGTCTTCCAGGCTGCCGCGACCTCGTTGGCATCGCCCGGACGGACGACGTCGAGACCCGGGATGGCGCGCAGCGACGCGAGCTGCTCGACCGGCTGGTGCGTCGGGCCGTCTTCGCCCAGGCCGATGGAGTCGTGCGTCCAGACGTAGAGGGACGGCACACCCATGAGGGCGCCCAGGCGGATGGCGGGACGCTGGTAGTCGCTGAAGATCAGGAACGTGCCGGAGAACGCGCGGGTGTTGCCGTGCAGGCTGATGCCGTTCACGATCGAGGCTGCGGCGTGCTCACGGATACCAAAGTGCAGGACGCGGCCGTACGGGTTGCCGGACCAGGCGTTGGTCTGCTTGCCCGCGGGAACGAACGACGGCGAGCCCTCGATCGTGGTGTTGTTGGACTCCGCGAGGTCGGCCGAGCCGCCCCAGAGTTCCGGCATAACCGGACCGATGGCGTTCAGGACCTTGCCGGAGGCGGCACGGGTGGAAACGTCCTTGCCGGCCGGGAACACCGGCAGGACGCCGTCGAGCTCGGCGGGGAGCTGGCGGGCCTCGACGCGCTCCAGCAGGGCAGCGGCCTCCGGGTTGGCGGACTGCCAGGCGGAGAAGGACTCTTCCCATTCCTTGCGTGCGTGTGCACCGCGGTCGACGACGGCTCGGGCGTGGGCCAGCACGTCCTCGTCAACCTCGAAGGACTTCTCGGGGTCGAAGCCGAGGACTTCCTTCAGGGCTGCGACTTCGTCTGCGCCGAGGGCTGAACCGTGGATTTTGCCGGTGTTCTGCTTCTTGGGGGCCGGGTAGCCGATGATGGTGCGCAGCGAGATGATGGACGGCTTGGACGTTTCCGCCTTGGCGGCCAGCAGTGCCGAGTACAGCTCCTGGACGTCTTCCTTGTAGTCGCCGGTCTTGGTCCAGTCCACGCGCTGGGTGTGCCAGCCGTAGGCCTCGTAGCGCTTCAGGACGTCCTCGGTGAAGGCGATGTCGGTGTCATCCTCGATGGAGATGTGGTTCTCGTCGTAGATGACCACGAGGTTACCGAGCTCCTGGTGGCCGGCGAGGGACGAAGCCTCGGAGGTCACGCCTTCCTGCAGGTCGCCGTCGGAAGCGATAACCCAGATGGTGTGGTCGAACGGGCTCTCGCCGGCGGGAGCGTCGGCGTCGAACAGGCCGCGCTGGCGGCGCTGGGAGTACGCGAAGCCCACCGAGGAGGCGAGTCCCTGGCCCAGCGGGCCGGTGGTGATCTCCACACCGGCGGTGTGCTTGTATTCCGGGTGGCCCGGGGTCAGCGAGCCCCAGGTGCGCAGGGCTTCCAGGTCCTTCAGTTCCAGGCCGTAGCCGGAAAGGAACAGCTGGATGTACAGCGTCAGGGACGTGTGGCCGGGGGAGAGGATGAAGCGGTCACGGCCGATCCAGTCCGGGTTCTTCGGGTCGTGCCGCATCAGCTTCTGGAACAGAAGGTAAGCGGCCGGAGCCAGGCTCATCGCGGTGCCGGGGTGGCCGTTGCCCACCTTCTCCACGGCGTCGGCGGCCAGGACGCGCACAGTGTCAACGGCGCGCTGGTCGAGGTCGGTCCAAGTCAGTTCTTGCTCTTTCAAATGTGCCACGTAACCGGGCCCCTCTCTGTGTTAACGGCAAGCGGTAATGACACACAGCGGCAGGGCATAATTGGTGCCCGCTGCATTTTGTGCCTACCAGCCGTTCACCATTGAAACGTTGATCTTCATTCAGTCGCCGGACGTTATGGAATGCGGTTTCTTGCCCGTCTTCCAGTGTGCGCTGATCTGCAGACAGCTTAGCTCTATTCCACACTTCGAGCGGCCAAAATCTCACCAGTTGGACGCAATTTCTCTTTTGTGAATCATTCGTGCCGTGAGGCTGCGTTAATGTGATTGAAGCAAGCACGAACGAATCATTTTCAGTGATTTGCCGTCACACACCGATGCCAGCGATCCATGCGGGACCGCGGTATGATATCGGGAGGCCACCGGCGGACAGGGCGGGTTCAGTGCGCACATGCCAGCCCCGCCGACCGCCGTTGAGGGATCGGTCCGGACCGCGTGTCCAAACGGACTGATCAGATAAACAGCCAGACAGAAACAGAGTGACTGCCACGTGAGCACAACAGATACGCCGCTGACCTCTTCCCGGGTTCACGGAAGAGCCGGACTAGCCCGCAAGGCCAAGGCGTACCTTGCACTCACCAAGCCCAGGGTCATCGAGCTCCTGCTGGTCAGCACCCTGCCCACCATGATCTATGCGCAGCGCGGCTTCCCATCCCTCGGCCTCATCATCGCCACCCTCGTGGGCGGCGCGTTCGCTGCCGGCAGCGCCGGTGCCTTCAACTGCTACATCGACCGCGACATCGACAAGCTCATGCACCGCACGGAGAAGCGCCCCCTGGTGACCGGTGAGGTCACTCCGCGCGAGGCCCTCATCTTCGCGTGGCTGCTGGGCGCCGCGGCCATCGCCATCCTCTGGTTCGGCGCGAACCCGCTCTCCGCGTGGCTCGGACTCGGTGCCATCGTGTTCTATGTGGTCATCTACACGATGATTCTCAAGCGCCGCACGGCCCAGAACATCGTCTGGGGCGGCGCCGCCGGCTGTTTCCCTGTGCTGATCGCCTGGTCCGCCGTGACCAACACGGTCGAGTGGCCGGCCATCGTCCTGTTCATGGTCATCTTCCTCTGGACGCCGCCGCACTACTGGCCCCTGTCCATGCGCTACGGCGAGGACTACCGCAACGCCAACGTGCCGATGCTCGGGGCCATCGCCGGCGCCAAGGTCGTGTCCGTACAGGTGGTCCTCTACGCCTGGGCCATGGTTGCGTGCTCGCTGCTCATGATCCCTGCCGGCAACGCGGGCTGGGTGTACACCGCCGTTGCCGTGCTGGCCGGTGTCTGGTTTCTATACGAGTCCCATGCCCTGTACAAGCGGGCGCAGGGCGGGGACCTCTCCGACAAGGGCGCCATGAAGGTCTTCCACGGCTCCATCAGCTACCTGACGCTCCTCTTCATCGCGCTGGCCGTCGACCCGTTCGTCGGCTCGCCGATCATGGGCTAGCGCACCCGCCCCACCCCGCCCCAAAGACGCTTCCTCACCTCCTGCAGGATTTCCCACGACGCTTCCTCACCTCCTGCAGGTTTCCCCCGGACGCGTCATCACCTCCTGCAGGATTTCCCACAACGCTTCCTCACCTCCTGCGCTGGATATGGAAATGCTCCCTCACTTATGCGAGGGAGCATTTCTTGTCTGGTAGCGAATGGAATTGTCCGTTCAACGGTGGATCCTGGGCTGGCATGTAGTTGATTCTTCCCTCGAAGCTGAGGGCGAAGCTGTTTTGTGCGAGCAGCCCATCGTGCCCTACCTGTGAGGTACAGCGCCCGATTGGCCGGTAGAGGCATTTCAGCAGCCCGGAGAGATGGAACCAACGGAACAAGCGGCGCCGGCCGGCCAGAGGTGAGGACGCGTCCCGATCGACACGCCGAGATCTGAGGAAGCGTCCGGACTCACACGACGCGATCTGAGGAAGCGTCAGGGGAAAGGCCGCAGGAACTGATCGAGCGTCGGGGAGAGGCTACCTGACCGGGCTGGAACGGGCGATGTCCGCGGCGTTGGTTGCCGCGCTCATCAGCAGGGCCGCACCCAGCATGTGCGCGCCGACGAGCAGCGCCGGGATGCCGTTGTAGTACTGCGTGAAGCCGATGACGGCCTGCAGTAACGTGACGCCGAGGAGCATCAGCACAGCCGTTCTGAACGTCCCGGAAATGCCGCGGCGGAACACGAAGTACACGGCGAGCAGCGTGCCCGCGGTGACCAGGTAGGCGGGCACGGCGTGGATGTGCGAGAACAGGTCCCAGTCCAGGTCGTTGCGGGGAGCCTTGGCGTCACCTGCGTGGGGGCCGGCGCCGGTCACCACGACGCCAAGCATCACGGCGATGGCGGAGAAGAGCGCGACGGCGGTCAGCACCGGCCGCAGGACGCCCGGCAAGACGGCGAGCGGCGAGGTCCGGAACTGGCCGGTCCTGCCATAGGCCCGGTTCACCAGCAGCGTCGCGAAAACCACGAGGGCCATGGACACCAGGAAGTGCAGGCCAACCACCCACGGGTTCAGATGGGTAAGCACGGTGATGCCGCCGATGATGGCCTGCGCCGGGATGCTCGCCAGCAGGCCGAGGGCCAGCAGGAACAGGTCCTTGCGCTCCTTGCGCAGGTTCCACAGGTACACGAGCATGAGTGCGGCGACGGCGGCCAGGGCGAACGTCAGGAGGCGGTTGCCGAACTCGATGAAGCCGTGGATGCCCATCTCGGGGGTGTTCACCAGGGAGTTGTTCGTGCACCTGGGCCAGGTGGGGCAGCCCAGGCCTGAGGCGGTCAGCCGGACGGCACCGCCGGTGACCACCAGGACCGTCTGCCCGATCAGGGACAGCACGGCCAGGCGGCGGACGGTCGAGTCGACGGTGACGGGAAGCTTGGATGCCAGGCGGCCGACGAACTGGGGGAGGCGCGAAGCCGTGCTCACTTTATTCTCAATTCCATTTGAACCAGCGGATGGCTGCTGCGCCGGCGAGAACCGTCCACATCAGCAGGACAAGGACAGCGTTGCCGTTCACGGCGCCGTGCAGGAACGCGTCGCGCAACCCCTCGCCAAGGGACCCGGACGGCAGCAGGTGAACGGTATTCTGGGCGAGTTCCGGCAGCCGCTGCATGGGGATCACGATGCCGCCGAGTGCCCCCAGCAGGATCCACAGCAGGTTGGTGATGGCCAGCGTGGCCTCGGGCCGGACGGTGCCAGCCACCAGCAGGCCAAGTGCCGTGAACGCCGCCGCACCCAGGACCAGCAGGCCCAGACCGGGCAGAATCCCCAGCGCATTGGGCCGCCATCCCAGCGGAAAGGCTACGGCGGCGACGATGACCACCTGGATCACGAGCACCGCCAGGACCGCAAGGATCTTCCCTGCGATGAGGCCGGCACGGCCCAGGGGCGTGGTGGACAGGAACCGCAGCACGCCGTACCGGCGGTCAAAGCCCGTCGCGATGCCCTGTCCGGTGAACGCGGTGGACATGGCGCAGAGCGCGAGGATGCCGGGGACGGCAACGTTGACCCGGCTGTCCCCGATGCCGTCGAGGAGCGGGGTGACCGTCAGCCCGATCAGGGCAAGGAGCGGCAGGACCACTGCGAGGATCAGCTGCTCGCCGTTCCGGAGCATGGTGGTGGCCTCGTATTTGCCCTGCAGCAGGATCCGGCGGAGCAGGGGAGCGGGTGCGCTGCCCGTGGCTGTCGTCATCGGATTTCCCTTCCGGAAATGTCAAGGAACACGTCTTCGAGGCTCCGGGCCTCCATGCTCAGTGAGCCCGGCATGATGCCGTGGTGTGCCCACCAGGCGGTCAGCGCGGCAAGATCCTCGGGGGTCAGTGCCCCGGTGGCCGTGTAGCTGCCGGAACGCGTCTCGCGGATCTCGATCTCGGCAGGAAGCACGCCGGTGAAGTCCAGCCCGGGCAGTGCCTCGAAGTGCAGCGTCCGGACGTGGTCCCTGTGGGGCGCCTCCGGCATGTTGTGCTGGAGCAACTGGGCAACGGTGCCCTCCGCAACATTCCTGCCGGCGTCGATGATGTACACATAATCGGCCAGCCGCTGTGCGTCATCCATAAGGTGGGTCGTGAGGATGATCCCCATCCCGCCGTCCCGGAGTTCGGCAATCAGTTCGAAGACCAGCTGGCGGGACTGCGGGTCCAGGCCGGCGCTCGGCTCGTCCAGGAACAGGACCTCCGGGTTGCCGATCAGGGCGGCCGCGAGGGCCAGCCGTTGCTTCTGTCCGCCAGACAGCCGGCGGACGTTGGTCCTGCTGAACGTGTCGATGCCCAGCCGCTGCACCAGCTCATCCAGCGGCCTGGGATTGCTGTACATGCCGGCAATGTGCCGAAGCAGGGGAATGGGACGGGCCGACGGCGGGAGGCCGCCGTCCTGGAGCATGACGCCGACGCGGGCGCGCAGTTCCGCACCGGCGGTGCCGGGATCGGCGCCGAGCAGCGTAATAGATCCACCCGTCCGCTTCTGGAGCCCCTGGGCGCATTCGATGGTGGTAGTCTTGCCGGCACCGTTGGCTCCAAGCAGCGCCGTAACCTCGCCGCGGCCGGCGACGAGTGAGACGTCGCTCACAACCCTGAGCGTCTTGCCATCGAGGCTGGGGAGTGGACCGACGTCCTTGATGAGCCCGTCGATGGTCAATACGGGGGATTTGGGGGATCGCACCCCAATATTCTACGTGAAGTAGTACTGTCACGCTGGAGGCGGGTGCTGCGCACAGGTCAGCCTTGCCTTACTGGAAGGCCGCAATAAATTACGACATGATTGTGTTGTGTATTCCATGACCAACACCACTCCCGCGCCCTTGGCCGGGCAGGGCGCGCCCGCGGGTGCGCTGCGCGGTGGAAAACGTGCTGCCCTGGCCTCCGTGCCGACCGCGGCCGACGCCGACGAGCGCACGCGCGACCGCGTCCTCAGTGCCGTCCTGGAACACGGGCCGGTCAGCGCCGCGGAACTGGGCGACCTGCTCGGGTTCACCCCGGCCGCCGTCCGCCGCCACCTGGACCACCTGTCCCGCGCGGGCGTGATCGAGGTCAAGCGAGTGGCCCGCGCAGGCGCCGGTGCCGGCCGCCCTGCCCGCCGCTACGTCCTCAGCTCCCAGGGCCAGTCCTCATTGGGCGACGACTACCTGAATATTGCCACCCTGGCGCTCAAGCAGCTCGGCGCGGTGGCGGGCGATGAAACCGTCCGCCAGTTCGCCGTCGAGCGTTTCGCGGAGATGGAACGCCGCTACGCCCCCGAGGTGGACGCGGCCGGAACGGACATCACCGCCCGCGCGCAGGCCCTGTCCGCCGCCCTGTCCCGGGACGGCTTTGTTGCTTCCACCGCCACCATTGAAGCCAAAGCTCCGCTGCCCGCAGCACTGTCCAGCGTCCAGCTGTGCCAGGGCCATTGCCCCATCCAGCAGCTGGCCACCCAGTTTCCCGTGTTCTGCGACGCGGAAACCGAAATGTTTTCGCGCCTCGTTGGTGTCGATGTCCGCAGGCTTTCCACGCTCGCCCGCGGGGGACACGTCTGCACCACCCATATACCCACAGGCCGTCCGGCCGTCACACTGGCAACAGCCGATAGGGCACCGGACAACCTGGACGAAGTATCCAACCATCTGCAAGAAAGGCCGTGATGACGGACCAACTATCAGAGAAGAAGGTTGCCGAGCCTGGTGTGATCGCGGAGATTCTGGAAAAGAATCCCGAGCTCCACGGCATCGGAACCTATGAGTACGGCTGGGCCGACAAGAACGACGTCGGCGCTAACGCCCGCCGCGGCCTCAACGAGGACGTGGTCCGCGACATCTCGGCAAAGAAGAGCGAGCCGGAATGGATGCTGGACCTGCGCCTCAAGGGTCTGAAGTACTTCGACCGCAAGCCCATGCCCACCTGGGGTGCTGACCTCTCCGGCATCGACTTCGACAACATCAAGTACTTCGTGCGTTCCACCGAGAAGCAGGCCGCTTCCTGGGAGGACCTGCCCGAGGACATCCGCAACACGTACGAGAAGCTCGGCATCCCGGAAGCTGAGCGCAGCCGCCTGGTCTCCGGTGTGGCAGCCCAGTACGAGTCCGAGGTTGTCTACCACCAGATCCGCGAGGACCTTGAGGCCCAGGGCGTCATCTTCCTGGACACGGACACCGCGCTGCGCGAGCACCCGGAGATCTTCCAGGAATACTTCGGCACCATCATCCCGGTGGGCGACAACAAATTCGCGTCGCTGAACACTGCCGTGTGGTCCGGCGGTTCCTTCGTGTACGTGCCCAAGGGCGTGCACGTCGACATCCCGCTGCAGGCCTACTTCCGCATCAACACGGAAAACATGGGCCAGTTCGAGCGCACCCTGATCATCGCCGACGAGGACTCCTACGTCCACTACATCGAAGGCTGCACCGCGCCGATCTACACCTCGGACTCGCTGCACTCCGCCGTCGTCGAGATCGTGGTCAAGAAGGGCGCCCGCGTCCGCTACACCACCATCCAGAACTGGTCCAACAACGTGTACAACCTCGTGACCAAGCGCGCCATCTGCGAAGAGGGCGGCACCATGGAGTGGATCGATGGCAACATCGGCTCCAAGGTCACCATGAAGTACCCGGCCGTGTACCTGACGGGCGAGCACGCCAAGGGCGAGACCCTGTCCATCGCGTTCGCCGGCGAGGGCCAGCACCAGGACACCGGCTCCAAGATGGTGCACATTGCGCCGAACACCAAGAGCTCGATCATCTCCAAGTCCGTTGCCCGCGGTGGTGGACGCGCGGCTTACCGCGGCCTGGTCCAGATCCGCGAGGGTGCCAAGCACTCCGCGAACACGGTGCGCTGCGACGCGCTGCTGGTGGACACCATCAGCCGCTCGGACACCTACCCGTACATCGACATCCGCGAGGATGACGTGCAGCTGGGGCACGAGGCAACCGTCTCGCGCGTTTCCGAGGAGCAGCTCTTCTACCTCATGTCCCGCGGCATGCGCGAAGACGAAGCCATGGCCATGATCGTGCGCGGCTTCATCGAGCCGATCGCCCGCGAGCTGCCGATGGAATACGCCCTCGAGCTGAACCGCCTCATTGAACTCCAGATGGAAGGATCCGTCGGTTAATGACTGCCGAAATTACTACTGAAAAGGCCCGCATCGGAGCGCCTTCCATCGCAGGTTTCACCGAGGAAGGCGAGGGGCTGGTCGCCGCTAAGGTAGACCACAGCCACAACCATGGCGTCACCGTCATGTCCTCGCGCGCCGAGCGGCTCACGAGCTTCGACGTCGCCGACTTCGCACTGCCCACCGGCCGTGAAGAGGAATGGCGCTTCACCCCGGTCCGCGGACTGGCCAACCTGTTCTCCGACGCCGCGACGGACGAGGCCGCGGCCGCGCTCACCGTGGAAGCCCCCGAAGGCTACGTCCGCGGCAGCCTGGCACAGGGAGCCGCCCCGCGCGGCACCGTCCTGACCCCCGCCGACCGGGCCGCCGTCGTCGCCTCCGCCAACACGGACGAGGCCCTGCACGTGGTCATCCCGGCCAACGCCGAACCGGCTGAGCCGGCCCGCATCCTGATCGACGGCGCGGGCGCAGGCCGCCGCTCCAACGCACATTTCGTGCTGGAAGCCGGCGCCAACTCCCGCAGCGTCGTCATCGTGGAACACACGGGCGCGGCGGACCACAACGGAAACCTGGAAGTGATCGTCGGCGACGGTGCGCACCTCACGGTGATCTCCGTGCAGCTCTGGGAAGACGACGCCCGTCACCTGGGCCAGCACGACGCCCAAGTGGGCAAGGACGCCGTCTACAAGCACATCGCCGTTTCGCTGGGCGGTTCCGTGGTGCGCCTGAACTCCAACGTCCGTTTCTCCGGTGAGGGCGCCGAGGCCGAGCTGCTGGGCCTCTACTTCGCCGACGCCGGCCAGCACCTGGAGCACCGGTCCTTCGTTGACCACAACGTGGCCAACTGCAAGTCCAACGTGCTCTACAAGGGCGCCCTGCAGGGCAAGAACGCGCACACCGTCTGGGTGGGCGACGTGCTGATCCAGAAGCAGGCGCTGGGCACCGACTCGTACGAGAAGAACCAGAACCTGGTGCTCACCGATGGCTGCCGTGCGGACTCCGTGCCCAACCTCGAGATCGAGACGGGTCTCATCGAGGGTGCCGGCCACGCCAGCTCCACGGGACGTTTCGACGACGAGCACCTGTTCTACCTGATGGCCCGCGGCATTCCCGAAGATGTGGCCCGGCGCCTCGTGGTGCGCGGCTTCCTCAACGAGATCATCCAGCAGATCAAGGTTCCGGCACTCGAAGAGCGCCTGACCGAGGAAGTCGAGCGCGAGCTCGCCGCCAACGAGAACTGACCGTACGGAACCAGGCCCGGCCCAACCGGCCGGAAACAACAGCACAGGACAACGGATGACTGAACAGCCAAAGGGCGAACTCGTCTGCAAGGCGAACGAGATCCAGCTCAAGCAGGCCCTGCGGATCCTGATCGACGACTACCCGGTCGCGATCGTCAAGGACTCCATGGGAGAAATCCACGCAATCGGTGACACCTGCTCGCACGCCGACATCTCGCTCTCGGAGGGCGAGGTGGAAGGCTGCGCCATCGAGTGCTGGGGGCACGGCTCCCAGTTCGACCTGCGCACCGGCGAACCCCTGCAGCTGCCGGCCTACGACCCCGTTCCGGTGTTCGCGGTGGAGATCCAGGGAGACGACGTCTACGTGGACTTCACCAACGTCCTGAACGGCGCCGAAACGCCGAACTTCACTTAATCCGCAGCCCAGCGTGAAGCCCAAACGGGCCTGTACCAGAACTTAACAACTTCCAGACCAAAGACCGCACCGCCGACAGAACGGCACGGTGCAGAGGAGAACAAGACACATGTCTACTCTTGAGATCAAGGACCTGCACGTCAGCATCGACACCGAGCAGGGCACCAAGGAGATCCTGAAGGGCGTCAGCCTGACCATCCGCACCGGTGAGACCCACGCCATCATGGGCCCCAACGGTTCCGGCAAGTCCACCCTGGCGTCCACGATCGCCGGCCACCCGCGCTACAACGTCACCCGCGGTACCATCACGCTGGACGGCGAAGACGTGCTGGCCATGAGCGTTGACGAGCGCGCCCGCGCAGGCGTCTTCCTGGCCATGCAGTACCCGGTGGAGGTTCCCGGTGTCACCATGACCAACTTCCTGCGGACCGCCAAGACCGCCATCGACGGCGAAGCCCCGGCACTGCGCACCTGGACCAAGGACGTCAAGGCCGCCATGCAGCAGCTGCGCATCGACGCCGACTTCGCCCAGCGCAATGTCAACGAAGGCTTCTCCGGCGGCGAGAAGAAGCGCGTGGAGATCCTGCAGCTGGAGCTCTTCAAGCCGAAGTTCGCCGTGCTCGACGAGACCGACTCCGGCCTGGACGTCGACGCCCTCAAGGTCGTCTCCGAAGGCGTCAACCGCGCACACGCCACCGGCAACATGGGCACGCTGCTCATCACCCACTACACCCGCATCCTGCGCTACATCAAGCCTGACTTCGTGCACGTGTTCGTCAACGGCCAGGTTGTGGAAGAGGGCGGCCCGGAACTCGCCGACCGCCTGGAAGAAGAAGGCTACGACCGCTACGCCGCGGGTGCCGGATCAGCCACGGCTGCCGCAGCGGTCCAGGCCTAGTTAGGACTGACTGACCATGACCGAAATCGACGCAGCCCGCACCGGGCTGGAGGATGTCGAAGAGGCGCTCAAGGACGTCATCGACCCCGAACTTGGGGTGAACATCGTGGACCTGGGCCTGCTGTACGGCCTCAAGTACTCGGAGGACGACGGCGCCCTGCTGATCGACATGACCCTCACCACGGCCGCCTGTCCGCTGACCGACGTGCTCGAGGAGCAGGTCGGCAAGGCGCTTGACGGCGTCGTGGACGACTGGCGCCTGAACTGGGTATGGATGCCGCCATGGGGTCCCGAACGGATCACCGACGACGGCAAAGATCAGATGCGGGCCCTCGGCTTCAACATCTAAATAAAGTACGAC
>NZ_JBHTSL010000031.1:0-58509 GCF_042795115.1 Arthrobacter sp. NPDC056493
CCTTTAGCCATGGGCTCGGCGTCAGTCAGCTCGGAGCCGGTCAGCCCGGAGCCCGTTTGTCCTACAGTTCCGAGGCCGGTACTCCGACGCCCAAAATGATCGGCTCGCTGGCCGACTGCGAAGCCGCCGGAGCCGCCGGCGCGTTGGCCGCCGCAGGCGCCTTGGCCTCGTGCGAGTGCCCGGCGGCAGCAGCCGGCGAAACTTCGTGGTGTTCCACGGATGTCTCGTTGGCTGCACCCTGGGCACGGCTGGCACTGCGATTGCGGCGCGGCCGTCGGGCGCGGGACGGAGCAGCGGGGCTTTCCACAGGCTGGCCTGCGGCGGGCTGGCTTGCCGACTGCTGCTGCCCTTCCTGGAGGCGGGCCGGCGCGGGAACCTCCCCGGGCGCCTCCTCCTCGGGGGCAACGGGGGCACCGAGGTGGGCGAAGGCTTCCTCCAGGCGGTCCAGCGTCAGGGCCGGCGCTTCCTTGACCGGCTCGTCGCTGTGATCGACAAACGGAAGAACCACTTTTTCGCCACCGAACGTGAGCACTGCGCCAGGCCGTCCGGAGACGCTCTCCGTCTCCGGAGTGCGGTGCACCACGGGGCTTTCCGGTGCAGCGGCCGCGGGCGCGGCAGGCCGGGCAGCCTCACCCGCCGCCGCGGCGCTGTGCGCTGCGTCCTCATGCAAGTGCGCGGCATGGGCCGCTGCCGCGATATTGGCGAGGGCAGCACGGGTCGCTTCAGCCTTGGCGTGGCGTTCTGCTTCCGACGGCTCCGGGTGGTGCGGTGCAGCAGGGGCGGCCGGAGCTGTCTCGGAGGACGGTTGTCCGCCCTTGCCGCGGCGGCGCTTCCGCTCTGTCCGGGCAGGCGGCTGGACCTCGGCACGGTGCACATGGTGCTCTGCGGCCACGGTGTTGGCGCGGCGGTGCTCCACCGGCTCGTCATGGGTGACGACACCCCGCCCGGCACATGCCTCGCACTGCTCGCCGAAGACCTCCAGGAGCCCGGTGCCCATCCGCTTGCGCGTCATCTGCACGAGTCCCAGCGATGTCACTTCGGCCACCTGGTGCTTGGTCCGGTCACGGCCCAGGCACTCCACCAGCCGCCGCAGGACCAGGTCGCGGTTGGACTCCAGCACCATGTCGATGAAGTCGATGACGATGATGCCGCCGATGTCGCGCAGGCGCAGCTGCCGGACAACTTCCTCGGCTGCTTCAAGGTTGTTCTTGGTGACAGTCTCTTCGAGGTTGCCGCCGCTGCCGGTGAACTTGCCGGTGTTGACGTCGACCACCGTCATGGCTTCGGTCCGGTCAATGACGAGGGAGCCGCCGGACGGCAGGAATACCTTGCGGTCCAGTGCCTTGTGGATCTGCTCGTCGATGCGCCAGGCGGAGAAGATGTCCTCGTCCCTGGTCCACTTTTCGAGCCGGCCCACCAGGTCCGGGGCAACGTAGGTGACGTAAGCCTCGATGGTGTCCCACGCTTCGTCGCCGGAGACGATCAGCTTGGAGAAGTCCTCGTTGAAGACGTCGCGCACAACCTTGATGGTCAGGTCCGGTTCGCCGTAGAGCACTTCCGGGGCAAGGACCTTGGTGGACGTCGCCTGGCTCTCAATGCCCTCCCACTGGGCACGGAGGCGATTGATGTCGTGGGTCAGCTCCTCCTCGGAGGCGCCTTCGGCGGCCGTGCGAACAATGACGCCCGCGTCCTCGGGGAGGCGGTCCTTGAGAATGCGCTTGAGGCGGTTGCGTTCGACGTCGGGCAGCTTGCGGGAGATGCCCGTCATGGATCCGCCGGGGACGTACACGAGGTACCGGCCGGGCAGCGAGATCTGGCTGGTCAGCCGCGCACCCTTGTGGCCCACCGGATCCTTCGTGACCTGGACCAGGACGGAGTCGCCGGACTTGAGCGCGTTCTCGATCCGGCGCTGCTTGCCCTCGAGGGTGGCTGCGTCCCAGTTGACTTCACCGGCGTAAAGCACCGCGTTGCGGCCGCGTCCGATGTCGACGAAGGCAGCTTCCATGGACGGCAGGACGTTCTGGACCTTGCCCAGATAGACGTTGCCGATCAGGGAATCCTGCTGCGTCTTGGAGACGAAATGCTCGGCGAGGACGCCGTCTTCCAGGACACCGATCTGGATTCTGTCGTCGCGCTGGCGGACGATCATCTGGCGGTCCACGGATTCCCGCCGGGCCAGGAACTCGGCCTCGGTAATGACGGTGCGGCGGCGGCCGGTGTCCCGCGATTCGCGGCGGCGCTGCTTCTTGGCCTCCAGGCGGGTGGATCCCTTGACGCTGGTCACGCGGTTGCTCGCCGGCGCCTCGCTGATGGCCCGGGGGGCGCGGACGCGGGTGACCGTGTTGGGGGGATCGTCTTCTCCCCCGCCGGTCAGTTCCAGGTCCTGGTCACCGCGGCGGCGGCGACGGCGACGGCGGGACGTCACGCCGTCTTCCGGCTGCCCACCTTCGTCCTCGAGGGCCTCGTCGGAATCGTCTGTTCCCTCATCGCCGTCTGTGATCTCGCGGTCGGTCCGGCTGCGGCCGCGGCGTCCGCGGCTGCGCCTGCGGCGCCGGCCGCCGTCGTCCTCCAGCTCGTCCTCGCCCTCCTCGGCGGCCGCCTCCTCTTTGGCGGGAGCCGCAGGACGGACGGCTGTGCTCAGGTCAGGCGCCTGGAAGATGATCGACGTCACTGATGCCGGTTCCAGGAACAGCGAACCCAGGGGCGACTGCCCGGCGGCCTCGTCTTCAGCCTCTTCCTCGGCAGCGGCTTCCTGTTCAGCGGCTTCCTGTGCAGCGGCTTCCTGTGCAGCCGCCGGTTCGGCGGGGGCTGCTTCGGATGCAGGTGCCGGGGCAGCGGCGGCCTCGGCGGGCGTTTCGGCCTGCCCGCCGGACGGCAGTTCGCTGGCCGTTACGGCAGCGGGCGCCTCTACAGTTTCCGGTGACTCAGCGGGGCTTTCGGCCGGTTCGGTGGCTTTCGGCTTTGTTGCCCGGCGGCGGCGCACAGGCTTGGATTCGGCGGCCGGCGCCTCGGCTGCGGGCGCCTCGGCGGCCGGCTCAGTGGCGGCAGCCTCCGCGTCAGCTTCCGGCACATCGCCTTCCGCCACGGCGGCTTCCGCAAACGCGGGGAGCGGTTCTTCGGCGACCTTCTTCCGGGCGCGGGTCCGGCGGACCGGGGCCTTGGCCGGTGCTTCTGCGGTTTCGGCGGCCGGCTCCGGCACTGCGGCTTCGGGCACGGCGGTTTCAGGCACAGCGGTTTCAGGCACTGCGCCTTCAGACGTCAGTGGCTCCGTGTCCGCTTCCTTAACCTTGGGCGCGGCCTTGCGCCGGGTCCTGGTGGCTTTCTTGGGAGCCTCGGCGGTTTCGCCGGCGGCAGCCGAATCTTCATTAACGGCTATAACCTGGTCATTATCCATATGTGGCAACACTCCTGCCCCTGACGTGCCGCCACATTCGGCACCCATTGGGGCACATATTGTCAAAACCCGCAGGCATTGACAGAAGTCAATTGGATACCAGCAGGCTCGCACCGGCAGTGGGGTGCGGCAGGCCTGACAGGCCGGCGGGATTGTTACTGGAACCCGTTGTTTCTAACAGCCACAACCAGGTGCCGTCCAATGGAAGGTGGGAGGCTGGATCTCTTTCCGAAGCCTGCACCACTGCTCATTGGCGGTCTTGGGAACAAGCCACCGGACTGGAGTTCGAATGTGGTTCGCGCTCCAGCCACGTTTATTCTCTCATATTGCCGTTCAAATAAACTGTAATTGTGTGACAAAGCCGGTCATGCCGCCGTGGGCCCCGGGTACAGGCGGCGTCAAGCTGGCGGCGATACAATCTGGGCAGGAGCACCCCCAGACAAAGGACGCCATCCCATGCCACGCACTTCGCCTTCCACGGGCACGGACTACGAACAGGACCACCAGGCCGGCGCCGGGCCCGCCGCGGCTACGGCCCGTGCCGCCGTACCGGCCACGACACGCGACCGCCCCTTCGGCTGGCTGCTGGTCATCACCGGCGTGGTGGGCTGGCTGGCATCCGGCATCCTGGTGCTGGAAAAGCTTGAGGTCCTCAAGGATCCCAACCACGCCACCGTCTGCGACGTCAACCCCTGGATTTCCTGCGGCCAGGTCATGCAGACGTGGCAGAGTTCAGTCTTCGGCTTCCCGAACATGTTCATCGGGATTGTCGCCTTCGCCATCACGACCACCGTGGGAATGGCCCTTCTTGCCGGTGCCAGGTTCGCCCGCTGGTACTGGCTTGCGCTGCAGGCGGGGATCACCCTCGGCTTCATCTTCGTGGTGTGGCTGTGGTCCCAGGCGCTGTACTCCATCCACATCCTGTGCCCGTTCTGCATGATTGTCTGGGCAGCGATGATCCCGCTCTTCGTCTGGGTCACCGTGCGGAACGTCGTCCACGGCGTGATTCCGGCGCCGGCAGGCCTGGCCCGGATCCTGGGCGACTCCGGCTGGATCATCTCCGCACTGCTGTATGTCGCCGTGATCGCCACGATTTTCTTCGCATTCATCCAGGTGTTCGCCGGCACCTCAGGCTTCTAATCCGAAAGAAAAAAGCGCGAACTGGCAGTCAATGCCCTCAGAATCAGCTTTTGAGGGCGTTAGCTGCCAGTTCGCGCTTAACCTGTCGGAAAGATCAGGCCTGGAACCAGATCTTGATTTCGCGTTCGGCCGAGTCCACCGAGTCAGAACCGTGGACCAGGTTCTGCTGCACCTTCAGGCCCCAGTCGCGGCCGAAGTCGCCGCGGATGGTGCCGGGGGCCGCCGTCGTCGGGTCTGTAGTGCCGGCCAGTGAGCGGAAGCCTTCGATGACCCGGTGGCCTTCGAAAATCGCTGCCACTACGGGACCGCTCAGCATGAACTCCACCAGCGGCTCGTAGAACGGCTTGCCCACGTGCTCCTCGTAGTGCTGCTCGAGCAGTTCCCGGCTGGCGTTGGTCTTCTTGAGTTCGGCCAGGGTGTAGCCCTTGGCTTCGATCCGCCTGAGGATTTCGCCCGTCAGGTTGCGGGTGACGCCGTCCGGCTTGATCAGGACAAGGGTGCGCTCAATGCTCACAGTTGCTCCAATGAGGTTGGTTGTGGGTTTCCCGGTAAGTCTACGGGGTCTGGCCTGAACCTTCAGTGCCAGCGCCTTCAGTGCCAGCGCCTTCATTGCCGGCGGCTTCCGGATGCGCGGCGTCCCATTCAGCCTGCTCGCGTACCCGCTGGGCGGATTCGCGGTCAATCCGGATGCCGGCCCTGATGCCGTACCACCAGGCCAGGGCGAAGAGCGCACCCACGAGGAACATCATGGGCTCCACGAAGCCCGAAAGGATGAGCACCACCTGCAGGACCCAGCCAAGCGCCACGCCCCACGGTTTGGACAGAACGGCACAGGCCAGAATAAGAACCACGCTCAGCCCGATGCCCACGGCGAGGATCAGCGCCGGGGAGATCTCGGCGCGGCGCAGGCCGAACACCGCCAGGGCGGCAAAGAAGACCACGAAGGCCTCCAGCAGCAGGACCGTCGAGGCGAACATGACCTTGGTGGACCGCCGCTTCTTGGGCATGCCCGGACGCCATTCACGCTGGGCCTTGGTGAGCCGCGCCATCAGGCGGCTGCCTTTCCAAGCAGGATGCGGGCGTCCGCCACCAGCGTGATGGAGCCGGTCACCAGCACGCCGCCGGCGAGGTCGTCGTTGGCTTCGGCGCGTTCCACCGCCCACTCCAGCGCGTCATCCAGCTTCTCGGCGATGTGCACATTTTCCTCGCCGAAGCCGAGGTCGACGGCGAGCTCCGCCAGTTCCGCGGCGGGCACCGCCCGCGGGGAGTTGGACTGGGTGAAGCAGAATTCCTCTGCCAAATCGCCCAGTGACTCCTTGAGCTGGCGCAGGATCTCCCCGGCGTCCTTCTCCTTGAGCACGCCCACCACGACCACCAGCTTGCTGAAGCTGAACGCCTCCTGGATTGCCTCGGCCGACGCACGGATGCCGTCCGGGTTGTGGGCCGCGTCCACGATGATGGTCGGGGCCGTCCGCAGGACTTCCAGGCGGCCCGGGGACGAGACGGTGGCGAAGGCCTCCTGCAGGACCTCCAGGGATAGCTCCTTCTCGCCGCCGCCAAGGAATGCCTCCAGCGCTGCCACGGCCACGGCTGCGTTCTCGGCCTGGTGGGCGCCGTGCAGCGGGACCATGAGGTCCGGGTAGCGGCCAGCGAGGCCCTGGACGGTCACCACCTGCCCGCCGACGGCGACCTGCCGGGATTCGACGCCGAATTCCACCCCTTCGAAGCGGAACGGCACCTGCACCTCCTTGGCCTTCTCCAGCAGGACCTGCGCGGCGTCCAGCGGCTGGGCCGCGCTGACGAGGAAGCCGCCGGGCTTGATGATGCCGGCCTTCTCGTAGGCGATCTCCTCGGTGGTGTCACCCAGCAGGTCGGTGTGGTCGAGGGAAATGGGTGTCACCACTGACACCTGGCCGTCGCCCACGTTGGTGGCGTCGGTGATGCCGCCGAGGCCCACCTCCATGATGGCCACATTGACCGGCTGGTCGGCGAACACGGCGAACGCCAGGATGGTCAGGCACTCGAAGTACGTCAGCCGGGGCTGGCCCTCGGCGGTGAGCTCGTCGTCGACGATCTGCAGGTACGGCCGGATCTCGTCCCAGATGCGCACGAACGTCTCGTCGGACACAGGCGCGCCGTCCAGGCTGATCCGCTCCGTCACCTTGGACAGGTGCGGGCTGGTGTAGCGCCCGGTGCTGAGGCCGTGGGCGCGCAGTCCCGCCTCGATCATCCGGGCCGTCGAGGTTTTGCCGTTGGTGCCGGTGATGTGGATGATCGGGTAGGCCTTGTTCGGCTCCCCCAGCACATCCATGGCGCGAAACAGCGGCGCAAGCCGGGGCTCCATCTTGTTTTCCGGCGCCCGGCCCAGCAGCTCGGCGTAGACGCTCTCCACGGAGAATTCGTCGGTCATGGCTTAGTTGGCCTTTACTTTCTCGACAGTGATCTGCAGCTCCGTGCCAGGACCCGAGGAACCGAGATCGAGTTCAACGGTCAGCGTTTCGGTGGTCAGGAGCTGTTCGTATGCCCGGACGGCGTCAAAGACATCCTTCGGAGCCTGAATGATGGTGCGGATCCGGTCGCTGACGTTCAGTCCGGCGTCCTTGCGGGCCTGCTGGACGGCACGGACCATGTCGCGCGCCATGCCCTCGGCCTCGAGCTCGGGAGTGACCTCGGTGTTCAGCACGACGAAGCCGCCGCCCGGCAGGACGGCCGCCGCGCGGGATCCTTCGCCTTCCGCGGCTTCCGCCACGACGGTTTCCAGCGTGTATTCCTGCGGCTCCAGCTCAAGACCGCCCGCGGTGACCACACCGGCGTCGGAAACGGACCAGTCGCCGGACTTGGAGCCCTTGATGGCCAGCTGCACGTTCTTGCCGAGGCGTGGACCGGCGGCACGGGCGTTGACCACGAGCTTCTGTTCGATGCCGAACTCCTCCGGAGAGGCGCTGGCAGCATCCAGCAGACGGACCGAGCGAAGGTTCAGTTCGTCGGCGACGACGGCGGCAAAGCCTTCCAGCGCATCTGCACCGGGTGCCACGACAGTGAGTTCCTGCAGCGGCAGGCGCACGCGGAGGTTGGCGGCCTTCCGCAGCGAGGAGCCGGTGGAGCAGATCTGTTGCACGCGGTCCATCGCCTCGACCAGGGCGGCGTTGGACGGGAACAGGTCCGCGTCGGGCCAGTCGGCGAGGTGGACGGAGCGTCCGCCGGTGAGGCCGCGCCAGATTTCCTCTGAGACGAGCGGCAGCAGCGGGGCGGCCACGCGGCACACGGCTTCCAGGGCGGTGTACAGAGCGTCGAAGGCGTCGGCGTTCTCGTCGAAGAAGCGCTGGCGGCTGCGGCGGACGTACCAGTTGGTGAGCATGTCCAGGTAGCTGCGGAGCTCGTCGCAGGCCCCGGAGATGTCGTAGGTGTCCAGCTGGGCTGTCATGTTCCGGGCAAGGTCGCCGGTGTTGGCCAGCAGGTACTGGTCCAACGTGTCCGTGTAGCCGTCGTACCGCAGCTTCGCGTCGTAGCCGGAGCCGCCGGCAGCGGCGTTCGTGTACAGCGTGAAGAAGCTGTACACGTTCCACAGCGGCAGGATGACCTGCCGGACGCCGTCGCGGATGCCCTGTTCGGTGACCACGAGGTTGCCGCCGCGCAGGATGGGGCTGGACATGAGGAACCAGCGCATGGCGTCGGAACCGTCGCGGTCCAGGACCTCGGAGACGTCCGGGTAGTTGCGAAGGCTCTTGGACATCTTCTGGCCGTCGGAGCCCAGCACGATGCCGTGGCTGATGACATTCCGGAAAGCCGGCCGGTCAAACAGCGCGGTGGACAGGATGTGCAGCATGTAGAACCAGCCGCGGGTCTGTCCGATGTACTCCACGATGAAGTCGGCCGGGTTGTGGGTGTCGAACCAGGCCTCGTTCTCGAATGGGTAGTGCACCTGGCCGTAGGGCATGGAGCCCGAGTCGAACCAGACGTCCAGCACGTCCTCCACGCGGCGCATGACCGACTGGCCCTCTTCGGGGGTGCGGGGGTCGTCCGGGTTGGGTCGGGTCAGCTCGTCGATGAACGGCCGGTGCAGGTCCACCTGGCCGTCCTTGTTCAGCGGCAGCCGGCCGAAGTCGGCCTCGATGTCCGCGAGCGAGCCGTACACGTCCGTGCGCGGGTACTCGGGATCGCTGGACTGCCACACCGGGATGGGGCTGCCCCAGTAGCGGTTGCGGCTGATGGACCAGTCGCGGGCGTTGGCGAGCCACTTGCCGAACTGGCCGTCCTTGACGTTTCCGGGGATCCAGTTGATCTCCTGGTTCAGCTCGGACATCCGGTCGCGGAACTTGGTGACCTCCACGTACCAGGAGGAGACGGCGCGGTAGATCAGGGGGTTGCGGCAGCGCCAGCAGTGCGGGTAGCTGTGCTCGTAGCTGGCCTGGCGGACCAGGCGGCCCTGTGTGCGGAGCACCTGGGTGATGGGCTTGTTGGCTTCGAAGACCTGGAGTCCGACGATGTCGTGCAGGTCGCCGTGGGCGAACAGGTGCAGGAACTTGGCGCCCTCGTCCACGGAGAGGACCACGGGGATGCCGGCCTCTTCACAGACCTTCTGGTCGTCCTCACCGTAGGCCGGGGCCTGGTGGACGATGCCGGTGCCGTCGGTGGTGGTGACGTAGTCCGCCACGAGGAACTGCCAGGCGTTGTGGGTGCCGTATTTTTCCGTGTCGGCGAAGTCGTGCCACAGCGGCTCGTAGGTGAGTCCTTCGAGTTCGGCGCCGGTGTGGGTGGAGGTGACGGCGGCCGCGGCGGCACCGGCGTCGTCGTAGCCGAGGTCCTTCGCGTAGGTGCCCAGCAGGTCTTCGGCGAGCAGGAAGCTGCCGGTGACGGGCGCCTCGGCGGAAGCGGCCTTGACGCCGTTCGGTCCGGCGGGCAGCACGGCGTAGCTGATGGCAGGCCCGACGGCGAGCGCCAGGTTGGTGGGCAGCGTCCAGGGCGTGGTGGTCCAGGCGAGCGCCTGGACGCCGGCCAGCTGCCGCGAGAGTTCCGATTCCCCCGCCTTGACCGGGAACGTCACCGTAACGGTCTGGTCCTGGCGGTTCTTGTAGACGTCGTCGTCCATGCGCAGTTCATGGTTGGACAGCGGCGTCTCGTCCTTCCAGCAGTACGGGAGCACGCGGTAGCCGTTGTACGTCAGGCCCTTCTCGTGCAGTTGCTTGAAGGCCCAGAGCACGGACTCCATGTATTCGACGTTGAGCGTCTTGTAGTCGTTGTCGAAGTCCACCCAGCGAGCCTGGCGGGTGACGTACGCCTGCCATTCGTTGGCGTACTTCATCACGGAGGCGCGGCAGGCGTCGTTGAACTTGTCGATGCCCATGGCCTCGATCTGGGTCTTGTCCGTCATGCCCAGCTGCTTCATGGCTTCCAGCTCCGCGGGAAGGCCGTGGGTGTCCCAGCCGAACCGGCGTTCAACGCGCTTGCCGCGCTGGGTCTGGTAGCGGCCCACCAGGTCCTTGGCGTAGCCGGTCAGCAGGTGGCCGTAGTGCGGCAGGCCGTTGGCGAAGGGCGGGCCGTCGTAGAAGACGAATTCGTTGCTGCCGGGGGCGCCGCCGGGAAGGTCGGCGCTGCGCTGGTCGATGCTTGCCTGGAAGGTGCCGTCCTGGTCCCAGTACTTGAGGATCCGCTCTTCGATCTCCGGAAACCTCACGGAGGCGGACACTCCTGCAGAGGAGCCCGGACCGGACGGGACTGCTGAGGCCTTGGGGTAATACGTCATCTCGACATCCTGGTTTGAGCTGGTGAACAAGTGGAACATTCAGGATGCGAGGACGGCGCGTGTGCAGTCATCCAACAGCGTTGGATAAAACACCACGGCACCGCGGTACCACCTCACTTACCGCCGCCCAGCCCCAAGGGAGTTCGACGACGGCCGCTCATTGCTGCTGTCACGGGCTTACCCGTCCGGTTCTACTGGCCTGGTCCCCTGCGATCGGTTGTCCGCAATGCGGGGCGGGTTTTCTTCCGGAAGCTCACCGGTGATGGCCGGGTCAAAGCTGTTGGCTCCAGTCTAACTGCTGCGGCCGCGGCGGCCATAACCATGCGGGCCCTCGGCCTAGACTCGAGCCATGACTGCTGCGGCCCGGGTGTTGGCACTCTGCATCCTCCTGCCGGTGGCGGGGCTTTCGGTTTTCCGGGCTGTCCCGGCCGAGTGGCCCACCCAGGTGGTCCAGCTGCTGTCCTTCACGCCGTGGCTGGTGATCCCTGCCGCCCTTGCACTCGCCCTGGCGCTGCTGGGCCGGCGGCTCCTGATCACGGCCGCTGCCGTACTGCTCCTGGGAGCCCAGCTTTTCTGGCTGTGGGCGCCGGACGCGGGCAGGTCGGATGCGGGCGGGGCGTTGGCGAGGCCCGCCGAATCCGGCAGCAGCGTTCCGCTGACGGTGATGAGCATCAATTCCCGCTTCGGCAAGGCCGACGCCGCCGAAATTGTCCGGTTGGTCCGGGACAACAGCGTGGAACTGCTCGCCATCCAGGAGCACACCCAGGCACTGGAGGACCGGCTGGCCGCCGAGGGCCTGGGGAGTCTCCTTCCCCACAGGATCAGCAGTCCTGCCGAGAACGGCTCGGGCAGCGCGACGTACTCAAAACACCCCATCCAGGCCATCGGTCTGATTCCCAACACTCCGTTCCAGATGCCGAGCTTCCGGCTGGCCCTGCCCGTTGCCGGTGGCGGCAGTACGGCCGCCACGCTTGAGGTCACGAACGTGCACACCCTCCCGCCGGTGGATGTCCGCGTGGGGCAGTGGCGAAGCGACCTGGAATCCCTGGGCCGGCTGGTGGCGCGCAACGGGGCGAACGCCGTGGGCAACCAGCTGCCACCCAATCAACTCTTACTCGGGGATTTCAACGCCACCTACGACCACTCGGAGTTCCGCAGGCTGCTCGACGGCGGCCCGGGCGGCCGGAAGCTGGTGGACGTCGGCACGGCGTCCGGGGCGCGCTTCACGCCCACGTGGCCGATGGACGGGCAGGCGCTGCCCGGCATCACGATCGACCATGTGATCACCAGTCCGCGCATTCCGGCGTCGGGCTACGCCGTGCACCGCGTCGCCGGAACGGACCACGCGGCCGTGCTGGCCACGCTTGACGTTCCGGTGGACGGCTAGCGGGGCCGGCCAACCGGCTCAGGCCTGCTTGCGGATCAGCTTGTAGGTCGACGCCTGCGCCACCGGGCGGATGACGATCTCGTCAAGGTTCACGTGGTGCGGCGCGCTCACGGCGTAGCGCACGACGTCGGCCACGTCCTCAGCGGTCAGCGGCTTCTCCACGCCCTGGTACACCTTGCTGGCCGCCTCGGCGTCACCCAGCCGGTTGAGGGCGAACTCCTCGGTCTGGACCAGGCCGGGGAGGATTTCAATGACCCGGACGTTGTGCTCGGCCTCTTCCAGCCGCAGCGCCCCGGTCAGGGCGTGCTGGGCGTACTTCGCGGCATTGTAGCCACCCCCTCCTTCGTAGACCGCCAGACCGGCCGTGGATGTCAGGTTCAGGACGGTGCCCTCACCGTTCTCGCGCAGCATCGGCAGGAAGGCGCGGGTCAGCTTCATGGTGCCGAGGACGTTCACCCGGTACATCCAGTCCCAGTCCTCCGTCACGGCCTGGCCCACCCGGTCCGCCCCGCGGGCGCCGCCGGCGATGTTGACCAGCGTGTCGATCCCGCCGGCGGAGGTCACCTCGGCCAGAAGGCGTGCGACGTCCGCGTCCTCGGAAATGTCGGCAGCGAGGGCGACGGCGCCGGTCTCGACTTCCAGCGCGGCCAGCCGTTCCTGGCGGCGGGCGACGGCGTAGACGGTCCAGCCGTCGGCGCGAAGCGCGCGCACGGTGGCCTCGCCAATGCCGGAGCTGGCGCCCGTCACGAGAGCCGCTTTGTTGGTGGACACGTCAGAGCTTGCGGAAACCTCAGTCATGGCACCACCCTAGCGCCAACGGTTGGCGGGCCGGCCCATTGTTTACTTCCGCGAACCGCTTACTCTCCCGGGCCCACAGCTGCCAGGAATTCCAGCAGGACCCTGGCATGGTTCACGTCCGGATCGCGGGCCGCGTACAACAGCGTCACCTTCCCGTGCCGTGCCGCCAGCTCCAGCAGCTGGCCGACGGCCGGGTTGGCGGCCAGTTCGTCCTCATACTGGGCACGGAAATCCTCGAACCGCTCCTGCATGTGGGCGAATTCCTGCCGCAACGGCGGCGACGGCGCGACTTCCTTGAGCCACAGCTCCAGCCGGGCCCGTTCCTTGCTGACCCCGCGCGGCCAGAGCCTGTCCACCAGAACCCGGCAGCCGTCGTCGTCCGCCGGTTCCGCATAGATGCGTTTGATCGCAAAGGAAGCGCCTGCTTTCGCCATAGGCCGCATGCTACTCCCGTCGTCGCGCTGCAGCGCCCGCCGCCGGGCAGGAAACAACTGCCCGGCATGAAACAATTGGGCCATGGCTGAATCAACGCAGGGTACAGACACGCCCGCCACCGCCCCCATCAACGTTCCCGACAAGCCGGCCCTGGAAGGCCTGGAGGCTGCCCTTACGCAGCGCTGGCTCGAGGAAGGAACCTACCGGTTCGACCCCGACACCACCCGGGAGCAGGTCTACTCGATCGACACTCCCCCGCCCACCGCGTCCGGTTCTCTCCACGTGGGCCACATGTTCTCCTTCACGCAGACCGACGTGCAGGCCCGCTACATGCGCATGACCGGCAAGAACGTCTTCTACCCGATGGGCTGGGACGACAACGGCCTGCCCACCGAGCGGCGCGTCCAGAACTACTACGGTGTCCGCTGCGATCCCGCCATCCCATACAACCCGGACTACCAGCCGCCGGCCCAGCCGGCGAAGAACCAGCGGGACTTCGACGTCGTCTCCCGGCAGAACTTCATCGAACTCTGCGAAGAGCTGGCCGTCGAGGACGAAAAGGTCTTCGAGAACCTGTTCCAGACCCTCGGCCTGTCCGTCGACTGGAACCTCACCTACCGCACCATCGACGACACCTCCCGAGCCGTCTCCCAGCGCGCGTTCCTTGCGAACCTGGCCGCCGGCGACGCCTACATGGCCGAGGCCCCCACCCTCTGGGACGTCACGTTCCGCACCGCTGTGGCCCAGGCTGAGCTTGAGGACCGCGAGGTGCCCGGCGCCTACTACCGCTACCCGTTCTTCACCGCCGACGGCGAGAAGATCTTCATCGAGACCACCCGTCCCGAACTGCTCGCTGCGTGCGCCGCCCTGGTGGCAAACCCCGACGACGAACGGTACCAGCCGCTGTTCGGCAAGACGGTGACGTCCCCCCTTTTCGACGTCGAATTGGAGGTCAAGGCCCACCCGCTGGCCAAGGTCGACAAGGGCTCGGGCATCGCGATGGTCTGCACCTTCGGTGACCTGACCGACGTCACCTGGTGGCGCGAACTCCAACTCCCCACCCGCGCGATCGTGGGCCGCGACGGCCGCATCCTCGCCGAGACTCCGGAGTGGATCAGCACGGACGCCGGCCGCGAGGCGTACGCCGCCATCGCCGGCAAGACGGTGTTCTCCGCCAAGGAAGCCGTGGTGGAGCTGCTCACGGCAGCGGACCTGCTCGACGGTGAGCCCAAGAAAATCACCCATCCGGTGAACTTCTTCGAAAAGGGTGACAAGCCCCTTGAGGTGGTCACGTCCCGGCAGTGGTACATCCGCAACGGCGGCCGGGACGAGGACCGCCGCGAACGCCTGATCGGCCGCGGCAAGGACATCGACTTCCACCCGCCCTTCATGCGTTCCCGCTATGAGAACTGGATTGCCGGCCTGAACGGTGACTGGCTGGTCTCCCGCCAGCGCTTCTTCGGCGTGCCGATCCCGGTCTGGTACCCGCTGGACGCCCAGGGCAACCCGGACTACGACAACCCTGTCCTGCCGTCCGACGACCTGCTGCCGGTGGACCCGGCGGCCGACGCGGCACCTGGCTATGACGAATCCCAGCGCGACGTTCCGGGTGGCTTCACCGGGGACGCTGACGTGCTGGACACCTGGGCCACCTCATCCCTGACCCCGCAGATCGTGGGCGGCTGGAGCCGGGACGAAGACCTGTTCGCCAAGGTGTTCCCGTTCGACCTGCGCCCGCAGGGGCACGACATCATCCGCACCTGGCTGTTCTCCTCCGCCGTCCGCGCCGACGCCCTGCAGGACGTCGCGCCATGGAAGCATGCGGCCATTTCCGGCTGGATCCTGGATCCGGACCGCAAGAAGATGTCCAAGTCAAAGGGCAACGTGGTGGTACCGACAGATGTGCTGAACGAATACGGCTCCGACGCCGTCCGTTACTGGGCAGCCTCGGCCAAGCTTGGCGCGGACACGGCCTACGAGATCGCCCAAATGAAGATCGGCCGCCGCCTGGCCATCAAGCTGCTGAACGCCTCGAAGTTCGTGCTGAACCTCGGCGCCACGGAGAACTCGGTGGTCTCCTCGGATCTTTCCGTCCTGACCAACCCCCTGGACCGCGCCCTGCTCGCGCAGCTCTCCGACGTCGTGGCCCAGGCCACCAAGGCGTTCGACAACTACGACTACGCCCGGGCGCTGCAGATCAGCGAGTCCTTCTTCTGGCAGTTCACCGACGACTACGTCGAGCTGATCAAGGACCGCGCCTACGGTGCCGCCGGCGAGACCGAGCAGGCCTCCGTGCTGGCTGCCCTTGCCACCACGCTGGATTCACTGCTGCGCCTCTTCGCCCCGTTCCTGCCCTTCGCCACCGAAGAGGTCTGGAGCTGGTGGCGGGCCGGTTCCGTGCACCGCGCCGCCTGGCCGGCGCCGCTGGAGATCACCGACGGCGACACCGGCATGCTGGGCACCGTCGGTATTGCGCTCAGCGGCATCCGGAAGGCCAAGTCCGAGGCCAAGGTCAAGCAGCGCACCGAGGTCCTGTCGGCGACGATCACGGCACCGGAGGCGCTCGTGGGCCAGCTTCAGGCAGGGCTCGGGGACCTCAAGGCAGCGGCCAACGCGCAGGAGATCTCGCTCAACACGGGCGAGGGCGAGCTCACGGTCAGCGACGTGGAGCTGGCCCCGGCCGAGGAGCCGGCGCAGGCCTAGGAGTCAGCCCGGATGTTTCCGGCCGCCCGGATATTTCGGGCGGCCCGGATGTTTTCGGCCGTCCGGATGTTTTCGGGCAAAGGGGAAGCCCCATCAGCGTTTTGCCGTTGGTGGGGCTTCGACTTTTCGGCTGTCTGGTGACATCTTTGACAGTCTGGCAAGATCCTTGGAAATTTCAGGTCTTCCTACCTTGTCACCGGTAGCCTGCTTCTAACTTTGCCGAAGGCTGCGTTGGAAGCATGTCACTGAATCTTTGGTTCTTGCGTCTCACTTCTTTCGAAGTGGGTAAGGTCTATCTTTGTCCTCCGGTTCCGGATGCGCAAGGGCCCCGGCAGAACTACTCTCATGTAGTTCAGCCGGGGCCCTGAGGCAGGTCAGTCGAAGGCAGGGCTTTCGGTGCGGCTGCGCTTGATCTCAAAGAAGTGCGGGTAGGCCGCGAGCGTCACCGAGGCGTCCCAGATCTTTCCGGCTTCCTCTCCCCGCGGGATACGGGTGAGGACGGGTCCGAAGAACGCGGTGCCGTTGAAGGCGACCACGGGGGTTCCGACGTCCTGCCCCACCAGGGAGATGCCCTTCTCGTGGCTGGCACGCAGCTGCGGATCGTATTCGTCGGAGTCCGCAAAGGCCGCGAGCTCGGCGGGAAGGCCGCAGTCGGCCAGCGCCTTGGCAATGACGATCGACGTGTCCTTCTGGCCGCCGTCATGGATCTGCGATCCCATGGAATCGTAGAGCGGCTTGACCACGTGGTCGCCGTGCTGTTCCTGGGCGGCGATGATGACCCGCACCGGCCCCCAGGCATTGTCCATGGCTTCGCGATACTTCGGATCGAGGTCCCGGCCTTCGTTCAGCACCGAGAGGCTCATGACGTGCCACTCCGTCTGGATGTCACGGACACCTTCCACCTCGCCAATCCAGCGGGACGTGATCCAGGCGAACGGACAGCGGGGGTCGAACCAGAAGTCGGCCTTGTTGACGGCGGTTTCAGACACAGCAAATCTCCTCAGGGAAGTCTTCGGGGTGTGGCGCGCGGCAAAGCAACTGTTAGGGCGCGCTTAAGCCACAGCGCCGGAAAGCGTGGGTTTATTCCGATTAGCGGATTTACTCCGGCTAGGCCGACTTGTTCCGCCGTTTGGCCACGACGTCGTGCGTGATCATGGTGGGCTGCGCCTTCTTGGCCACGACGTCGGCGGTGATGACCACGCTGGCGATATCGTCCCTGCTGGGCAGGTCGAACATGACCGGGAGGAGGACTTCTTCCATGATGGCGCGCAGCCCGCGGGCTCCGGTTCCCCGTTCCAGGGCCTGGTCGGCGATCAGGTCGAGGGCGGCGTCGTCGAACACCAACTCCACGCCGTCCAGCTGGAACATCTTCTGGTACTGCTTCACCAAGGCATTCTTGGGCGTGGACAGGATCTGGATCAGCGCGGGACGGTCGAGGTTGGACACCGTGGTGATCACCGGCAGGCGGCCAATGAACTCCGGAATGAGCCCGAACTTCAGCAGGTCTTCCGGCATCACCTCGCCGTAGGAGTCTGTGTTCTTGACCTCGTTCAGCGGCGCACCGAAGCCGATGCCCTTGCGGCCGGAGCGGGAACCGATGATGTCCTCCAGGCCGGCGAAGGCGCCCGCAACGATGAAGAGGACATTAGTGGTGTCGATCTGGATGAATTCTTGGTGCGGGTGCTTGCGGCCGCCCTGCGGCGGAACCGAGGCAACCGTTCCTTCGAGGATCTTCAGGAGGGCCTGCTGCACGCCCTCGCCCGAAACATCGCGAGTGATGGACGGGTTCTCGCTCTTGCGCGAGATCTTGTCGATCTCGTCGATGTAGATGATGCCTTGTTCGGCCTTCTTGACGTCATAGTCGGCGGCCTGAATGAGCTTGAGGAGGATGTTCTCCACGTCCTCGCCCACATACCCGGCTTCGGTCAGGGCGGTGGCGTCGGCGACGGCGAACGGAACGTTCAGCCGTCGCGCCAGGGTCTGCGCAAGGTAGGTCTTGCCGCAGCCGGTGGGGCCAATCAGGAGAATGTTGGACTTCGCGATCTCAACGTCGTCGTGGTGGACGCCGTCGGCCAGTGCGCCGCTCTTGGGCGCGTGCCCGGCCTGGATCCGCTTGTAGTGGTTGTAGACCGCGACGGCAAGGGAGCGCTTGGCCGGTTCCTGGCCAATGACGTACTCCTGCAGGAAGTCAAAGATCTCGCGGGGCTTGGGCAGTTCAAAACTGCCCAGATCGGCGACTTCCGCGAGTTCTTCCTCGATGATCTCGTTACAGAGCTCGATGCACTCGTCGCAGATGTAGACGCCGGGCCCGGCAATGAGCTTGCGCACCTGCTTCTGGCTCTTGCCGCAGAAAGAGCACTTGAGCAGATCCGCGCTCTCGCCAATCCGAGCCATATGTGAACCCCTTAGTATCTTGCCGCAAGGGCAGCTTTGCACCGGTTGCTGGAATCACGGCCTTACCTCGCGGATCCGGCAATGATTACATCCACTCTAGGTCACATTCGGCCCGAGGGGTGGAAACCGGGCGCCGGTGCGGTTCAAAAATCTAAACCGCACCGGCGTCCGTTACTGCTGTTTACCCGGCATGTGTCCGTATTTAGCGGGCGAGTGCCTGGGGCTTGATCTTGCGGGAATCGAGGACCTGGTCGATCAGGCCGTAATCCTGCGCCTCGGCGGCGGTGAGGATCTTGTCCCGCTCGATGTCGTTGTTGACCTGTTCCGGCGTCCGGCCGGAATGCTTGGCCAGGGTTTCCTCCAGCCAGGTCCGCATGCGCATGACTTCGGCGGCCTGGATCTCCAGGTCGGATGCCTGTCCACCCTGGCCGCCTGACAGCGCCGGCTGGTGGATCAGGACGCGGGCGTTGGGCAGTGCGAGCCTCTTGCCCGGCGTTCCCGCGGCCAGCAGCACGGCCGCGGCACTTGCCGCCTGGCCCAGGCACACGGTCTGGATCTCAGGGCGGATGTACTGCATGGTGTCGTAGATCGCGGTCATGGCGGTGAAGGAGCCGCCTGGCGAGTTGATGTAGAGGGTGATGTCGCGGTCCGGGTCCGTGGACTCCAGCACCAGCAGCTGCGCCATGATGTCATCGGCGGACGCGTCGTCCACCTGGACACCGAGGAAGATGATGCGGTCCTCGAAGAGCTTGGTGTAGGGGTCCTGGCGCTTGAAGCCGTACGGCGTGCGCTCCTCGAACTGCGGCAGAACGTAGCGGCTTGTCGGCAGGTTGCCGGCAGACGATCCGAAATTGTAGTTCATGTTCATTGCTCCTGGATTCAGTTCTGTCTTGCTGCCGGTTAGCTCTGGCCGTTGGATGAAGAGTTCTGGGTTCCGCCGCCGCCCGCGACGGATCCTGCGTGGGCCGAGATCTTGTCGAAGAAACCGTATTCGAGCGCTTCGGTAGCGGTGAACCACTTGTCGCGGTCGTTGTCCTTGAGGATGGTTTCCACGGTCTGTCCGGTCTGGTCCGCCGTGAGCTCTGCCATGACCTTCTTCATGTGGAGGATCAGCTCGGCCTGGATCTTGATGTCCGACGCCGTTCCGCCGATGCCGCCGGAGGGCTGGTGCATCAGGATGCGGGCGTTCGGGGTGGCGTACCGCTTGCCCTTGGTGCCGGAGGACAGCAGGAACTGTCCCATGGAGGCAGCCAGGCCGGTGGCGACCGTAACGACGTCGTTGGGGATGAACTGCATGGTGTCGTAGATGGCCATGCCGGCCGTCACCGAGCCGCCCGGCGAGTTGATGTAGAGGTAGATGTCCTTGTTGGGATCCTCGGCGGAAAGCAGCAGCAGCTGTGAGCAGATGGCGTTCGCGTTCTCGTCGCGGACTTCGGAGCCAAGCCAGATGATGCGCTCTTTCAGCAGGCGGTTGTAGATGTAGTTGTCCTGGGCTGCAGGATCGACGGTTGCCATGCGGGGGGCCGCTGCTTGCTGTGACATTTGTACTTACCTCTCGCTGGTGACGGTGACGTTACTGTTCGACATCACTGAACTTCACTACTTGGACACTAACCGCTTTCGGAGCGGATTTGTTCGTCGGAATCGCGCTGTTCGCTGACGGCGCACGATTGCCCGCGGGAGCTGTACACCGGCCGTTAACGCGCCAGCCCCCGGATCCGAGGACCCGGGGGCTGGCGTCACTGATGCGTGCAGCTGCTAGAACTTCACGGCCGCGGGATCGTCGTTTGCGACGGTCTCGCCGGCTGCTTCTTCAGCTTCGGTTTCTGCTTCGACGGCCGCAGCCTCTTCGCCGCCGGGGCGGACGAAGTCGCTCAGGTCGACCTTGTTGCCCTCGGAGTCGGTGACCTCGGCCTGGCCCAGGACGACGGCCAGCGCCTTACGGCGGCGGACCTCGGAGACCATCATGGGAACCTGGCCGCTCTGGTCGATGATCTGGGCGAACTGGTTCGGGTCCATGCCGTACTGGCTGGCGGTGGTGACGATGTAGTCGATCAGCTCGTTCTGGCTGACGCCCACTTCTTCCTTCTCGGCGATGGCGTCGAGGATGATCTCGTTCTGGAAGGCGCGCTCGGTGTTGGCCTTGACCTCGGCGCGGTGCTCGTCGGTGTCATGTTCGCCCTCACCGTGGGAGTTCTCAGCCTTGAAGTGCTGCTCGAGCTGCTCTTCGACGACGGATTCCGGAACCGGAACCTCAACCAGCTCAACGAGCTTGTCCAGGACCTTGTCGCGGGCTTCGACGCCCTGCTCGACGACCTTGGAGTCGGCGGCCTGCTTGGCGAGGTCTTCGCGCAGTTCCGCCAAGGTGTCGAACTCGGAGGCCAGCTGTGCAAAGTCGTCGTTCGCCTCGGGCAGCTCGCGCTCCTTGACGGACTTGACGACAACCTTGACCTGGGCCGACTCGCCGGCGTGCTCACCGCCCACGAGGGTGGTGTCAAAGATGGCGTCCTCGTCAGCGCTGAGGCCGGTGACGGCCTCGTCCATGCCCTCAAGCATGGTGCCGGCGCCAACCTGGTAGGACAGGCCCGCAGCGGAGTCCACCTCGGCGCCGTCAACGCTTGCCGTGATGTCGATGCTGAGGAAGTCGCCGTCGGCGGCCGGGCGCTCAACGGTCTTGAGCGTGCCGAAGCGGCCGCGCAGCTCGTCCAGGGCCTTGTCGACGTCGGCGTCGGAGGACTCGGCCGCGGCAACCTCGACCTTGATGCCCGAGTAGTCGGGCAGTTCGATCTCGGGGCGGACGTCAACCTCGGCCTGGAACTTCAGCTCACCGTCGGTGGCGGACGGGTCCGGAACCTCGGTGATCTCAACCTCGGGACGGCTCAGGGGGCGAATGCCGGATTCCTGGACAGCAGCCTGGTACCAGCCATTGAGGCCCTCGTTGATGGCAGTCTCCAGGACGTAGCCGCGGCCGACGCGCTGGTCGATCAGCTTGGCGGGAACCTTGCCCTTACGGAAGCCAGGAACCTGGATCTGCGAAGCAACAGTCTTGTATGCCTCTTCGATGCTGGGCTTCAATTCCTCAAAGGGGACCTCAACATTGAGCTTGACCCGCGTGGGGGTGAGGTTCTCGACAGCGCTCTTCACGGTCTAAGTACTCCTGGTTTTGTTGGATGGTTTCTGCAAACGCGTTGTTGTGACCAGGCCTGGGGCCCTGGCCGCAGAGTCGGGGTGACAGGATTTGAACCTGCGACTTCCTGCTCCCAAAGCAGGCGCTCTAGCCAAGCTGAGCTACACCCCGTAATGCACAGGACAGTCTACGTTCATCCCTGCCGCGAATGCACATTTGACACTTGGGGCATGAATTAGGTTTAGTTATATCCGGCTTGAACAGCCGCCGAAGAAAAGCCTAAAGGCCAGTGCCCCAAAAGCCTGCGCCGGAACGCTTTCCTCGGGGACGTAGCTTAATGGTAAAGCCTCAGTCTTCCAAACTGATTACGCGGGTTCGATTCCCGTCGTCCCCTCCATTACAGAAGAGGTCCCTCCGCGAGGGGCCTCTTCTGCGTTAACCATCGTGTCAAAGTGCCCCGTTTCGGTTCGCCTGACGCGGCGGCGCTGAAAGTCGGCTCAGGCAGGCTGCTGGCAGGACGGGCACCAGTAGAGTTTGCGGGCGGCGTGGTCGGCCAGGGCAACCGGGGTGCCGCAGACGCGGCAGGGCTGGCCTTGGCGGCGGTAGACAAAATGCGCCTCCTCCCCCGGCGGAAGCTGATCGCTCCGGGTCCAAAAGCCGGCGGTGGTGGTGATGATCCGCCCGTCGCGGACGCCGTCGGCCATCACCGCCACGGTGTCGTCCCAGAGGAACCCGGCGGCGTCCTCCGTAAGCGCCCGGCCGGGAAGCAACGGGTCGATCCGGCCGCGGAACAGCACTTCGGCCCGGTAGACGTTCCCGACGCCGGCGATCACTTTCTGGTCCATCAGCAGCGTGGCGAGCGGCGTCCGCTTCGCCAGTATGCGCCGGATGAAGTCGTCCCGGCTGCCCGCGGTGTTGTGAAGCGGATCGGGTCCCAGCCTGTCCAGCACGGCTGCCGCCTCGGCGTCCGTGATGGCCGCGCACGTGGTGGCACCGCGCAGGTCAGCCCAGCCGTGGTCACTCACCAAACGGACCCGCACGGCGCCCACCGGCGCCGGCGGGCCGGCGTACCCGGCGGGCGCAGGGCCGGTGCCGTCGCCGGCCAACTCCCGCTCCCCCACCCTGCGGGGCGCACCGATGCTGGACGCCCCGCGGAACTGGCTATCGCCGCCGAAGTCCCAGGCCCCGTAAAGGCCCAGGTGGACGTGCAGCACCAGCCCGTGCTCGAAGTGCAGGAAGAGGTGCTTGCCATGCGCGGCCGCGTGGACCATGGCGTTCCCGTCCAGCAGTGCCGCGCCGGCGGCAAAGCGGCCCTGCGGGCTGCTGACAGCCAGCCGCTCGCCGGCAAACACGTCACCGAACTGGCGGGCAAGCCGGTGGATCGAGTGGCCTTCGGGCACTATTCGACGATCTCGCCGGTGGTTTCGTAGGTGGCGATCTTGCCGATGCGCCGCACGTGCCGCTCGTCGTTGCTGAAGGGCTCCTGCAGGAACGCCTCGATCAGGGACGTGGCCTCCTCAACGCTGTGCTGGCGCCCGCCGACGGCCACGACGTTGGCATCATTGTGCTCGCGGGCCAGCGTTGCGGTGGCGTGGTTCCAGGCGAGGGCTGCACGGACACCCTTGACCTTGTTGGCCGCGATCTGCTCGCCGTTTCCGGATCCGCCCAGCACGATGCCCAGTGCGTGGACGCCGGCCTCCTGGTCCGCCACCACGGCGCGCGCCGCGTTGATGCAGAACGACGGGTAATCGTCCAGGGCGTCGTACTCCCTGGGACCATGGTCCACCACGTCGTAGCCGTTCGCCGTCAGGTGCTTGACCAGGTGGGCGCTCAGCTCCATGCCGGCGTGGTCGGTGGCGATGTGGACCCGCGGAAAGGCAGGGTTTGTTGTCACGGTAGGTTCCGTTCAGTCATGAGCACCGGGGCGCAGCCGGGCTGGTACAGGTCAAATCAACAGATCCAAGAGTACTCGGTGTGCTTGCGCCGGCGAGGTGCCGGCGAGGCCGTTACGCGGTAGCTACGCGTCCGCGTCGCCCTGCGCCGGGGGGCGCGTGTCGCGGCGGGCCCTCGCCGCCACGCGGGTGAGGACCTCCGCGAGAAGGGCCGCCGAGTCGGAGTTTCCGCCGCTGACGGCAAGCCGGTGGCCGTCAGTCTTGCGGACGACGACGGCGGGGCCGCTGCTGACAAGCACCGCTGCGGTTCCGTCGTGGTTGCGGTAACCCCAGCCGCCGTAGTCGGCGGCGCGGACGTCCGCGGGATGCGCGGCGGAGATGGCGGTAGCGGGGACATCAATGACACGCAGGATTCCGGCCAGGAAAACTCGCAGTCCGCTGCGGTCCGCGGTGACCCTGGCGAAGAGGAACGCGGCGCCAACCAGGGCGGCGGCCACCAGCAGGACCCCCAGCCACGGCACTGCGATGGCCAGCAGCGACGCGGGAAACAGGCTGGCGATGGCGATCATGACGAAGACGGAACTGCGGGCGTGTACCCAGAACCGCACGGAATCGGCGGCAAGATCCGGATCCAGTTCCTGTTCCAGCGCCCGTTGCAGGGCACGGTCATCCTCCGGCGTCCACTGGTGGTCCGCCTTGAAGACGAACCCGATGATGACGCCCAGCGCAAGCGCGGCACCGCTGCCAGAAGCCAGGACAATCACATCGACGCTGGATTCCCGGGCGTCCGCCTCTCCGGCCTGGCCAACGAGGGCGGCCGCCAGCACGGTGGTGACGAAAAGGCTCACCGTCAGCCCCGCGCCCATCATGATCCGGCGCATCACCGTGGGCCGGGAAAGGGGCACGGACTGCAGCAGCACCAGCCAGCCTGTGACAACGATCAGGGCAGCCCCGCCGCCCACGAAGGCGGCGAACGGCGCGAAGGCTGTGCCGCCGTCGTTGTTCCACATGACCGCCAGCGGCTCCGGCAGATCCGGCCGCAACAGCAGGGCACACACAGCAAATGCGACAGCAAGGAGTACGGGGAAGCCGGCCGCGAACCGCAGCGCCTTGGTGTCCACAGCATCGAGGATCTTTCCCATGCCTTAACGCTACCCCCGCGCCCGCCGGCCTGGAGAGAGGTCCCGCAGCGAACGGGCCGCAGAAGTGAGCCAGATAACTTGCCAAGCGGCGCCGAAATGAAACAATGGCTTCACAGTGATGCAATCCGCGCGTGAACACCGCGCAGCAGCCGCGGGCCGGGCCAGTCCGGCCACCACAACCTCTGGAGGCACAACCTTGCCAGGCATGAATCTGACCCGCGCCGAAGCGCGCGAGCGCGCCGCCCTGATCGCCGTCGACTCCTACGATGTCAGCCTGGACCTGACCACGGGCGGGACCGTCTTCGGTTCCACCACCACCGTCAGGTTCACGGCGACGCCCGGATCTTCGACGTTCATCGACGCCGTGACGGACGCTGTCCACAGCGTGACGCTGAACGGCCGCGAACTGGACCCAGCCGAGGTGTCCGACGGCGTCCGGATCCAGCTGCCCGGCCTGGCTGCGGACAACGAGCTGACCGTGGTGGCGGATGCGCCCTACATGAACACCGGCGAGGGCCTGCACCGCTTCGTGGATCCGGTGGACGGCGAGGTGTACCTGTACACGCAGTTCGAGGTCCCGGACTCGCGCCGGATGTTCGCGGTCTTTGAACAGCCCGACCTCAAGGCCGCCTTCCGGTTCCGCGTCACCGCCCCCTCGCACTGGGACGTCATCTCCAATTCACCGACGCCGGAGCCGGAAGCGGCTGCCCCGGGGGACGACGGCGGAGCCCGCTCGGTCTGGGACTTTGCGCCCACGCCACGCCTGTCCTCGTACGTCACCGCACTCATCGCCGGGCCCTACCAGTCGGTGCGCAGCGACGTCACGAGCTCGGATGGCCGCGTCGTGCCGCTGGGCGTCTTCGCGCGCAAGTCCCTCATGCAGTACCTGGACGCGGACAACATCTTTGAGCTCACGCGCCAGGGATTCGAGTTCTTCGAGGCCCAGTTCGGCTGCCCCTACCCGTTCGAGAAGTACGACCAGCTGTTTGTGCCGGAGTTCAACGCCGGCGCCATGGAGAACGCCGGAGCGGTGACCATCCTCGAAGGCTACGTTTTCCGCGGCAAGGTCCCGGAGGCGCAGGTGGAACGCCGGGCCATCACCGTGCTGCACGAGCTGGCCCACATGTGGTTCGGCGACCTCGTGACCATGCGCTGGTGGAACGATCTCTGGCTCAACGAGTCCTTCGCCGAATACATGTCGCACCTGGCCGCGGTGGAGAACACCAAGTTCCAGAGCGCGTGGACCACGTTCGCCTCGGTCGAAAAGTCGTGGGCCTACCGCCAGGACCAGCTCCCGACGACCCATCCGATCTTCGCCGAAATCAACAACCTGAATGACGTCGAGGTGAACTTCGACGGCATCACCTACGCCAAGGGCGCCTCGGTGCTGCGGCAGCTTGTGGCCTGGGTGGGGCCGGACAAGTTCATGGCCGGCGTGCGTGAATACTTCGCCAAGCATTCCTGGCGGAACACCGAGCTGGGTGACCTGATGGTCGAGCTGGAGAAGGCCAGCGGACGCGACCTGGACCAGTGGGGCCGCCTGTGGCTGGAAACGGCCGGCGTGAACTCGCTGAAGCCGGAACTGGCCGTGGACGCGGACGGCACCATCACGTCCTTCGCCATCCTGCAGTCCGCGGTTGCCGAGCAGCCCACCATCCGGCCGCACCGCCTGGCAGTGGGGTTCTACGACCTCACCGGTGAGGGCACGCTGGAGCGCGTGCACCGCGAGGAGCTGGACGTCGACGGCGAACGCACCGAGGTGCCGGAGCTGGCCGGACTCAAGCGGCCGGATCTGATCCTGCTCAACGACGATGACCTCGCCTACGCCAAGGTGCGCCTGGACGAGCAGTCCCTGGCCACCGCCACCGCTCACCTCAAGGATTTCCGGGAGAGCCTGCCGCGGACCCTGGTGTGGGGCTCGGCCTGGGACGCGGCAAGGGACGGCGAAAGCCCTGCCCGGGGATACGTCGACCTGATCCTGGCCAACATCGCCTCCGAGTCTGATTCGTCGGTGATCCTGGTACAGCTGCGGCAGCTTGCCACCACGCTCACCTTCTACGTGGCCGGGGAGCACCGCGAAGCCGCCACCGTTGCCGCCGTCGACCGTCTTTGGGAACTGGCTTCGGACGTGCCGGGCGGTTCCGACGCCCAGCTGCAGTTCATCAAGTCCTTCGCCCTCCTGGCCCGCAGCGCGCAGCAGCTGGATCAAATCGCCGGCCTGCTGGACGGCTCGCTCACCCTGGCCGGGCTGGCCGTGGACCAGGACCTCCGGTGGGAGCTGGTGGCAGCCCTCGTTGCGGGCGGCCGGCTGGGCCGGGCGGACGTCGACGCCGAACTGGAGCGGGACAACACCTCCAGCGGCCAGAACGCGGCCGCGCTGGCCAAGGCTGCCATCCCCACCCCGGAAGCCAAGGCGGAGGCCTGGGAGTCGATCGTGGTCAAGGGCGATCTCTCCAATGCCATCCAGGCCTCGGCTGTCGCCGGCTTCACGCGGGTGCTGGACACCGCCCTGCTGGAGCCGTACGCGGAGAAGTACTTCGAGGCCGTGCCCGGCATCGTCGCCGATCGGACATTTGCCCTGGCTCAGCAAATCGTCCTGGGACTCTACCCGGCGCAGCTGACCAGCCAGGCGACTGTGGACCGGACCGACGGGTTCCTGGCGTCGCTGCCGGAGGAGAGCGCTGCGCTGCGCCGGATGATGCTGGAAAACCGCGACGGCGTGGCCCGGGCGCTGCGGGCCCGCGCGGCGGATGTCCAGGCCTGACCAGTGGCGCTCGACGAACACCAATACGCGCTGACGGTCCGCTGGACCGGCAACCTTGGAAGCGGGACGTCGTCCTACCGGGGATACTCCCGGGACCACGACATCGAGATTCCGGGGCTGCCGGTCCTGCAGGGCTCGGCCGACCCCACCTTCCACGGCGACCGTTCCCGGTATAACCCCGAACAGCTGCTGCTGACGGCCCTGGCGCAGTGCCACATGCTCTCCTTCCTGCACGTTGCGGTGAGGCATGGCGTGGTGGTTCTGTCCTATGAGGACAACGCCACCGGCTTGCTCCGGCTGAACCGGGACGGCAGCGGCCAGTTCGAAACCGTCACCCTCCGCCCGCAGGTGGCGGTTGCGGATCCGGGGCACCTTGCGCTGGCGGAACAGATGCACCAGGAGGCCAACCAGGTGTGTTTCATAGCCCGCAGCGTAAATTTCCCCGTTCTGCACGCTCCTGTTACCACAGCCGGAAGTCCATAGCCAGCGGCAGACCCCGCTAGGCTTAAAGGCGACCAAAGAGCAGCCGGTCTCCCCGGTAAGCGTGGAGACCGGCCGCCGCCGGACAGCAGCAAGGAGCCTTCCTGCAGATGTACAGCATGTTCACAACGCCCTCGGCCTCACTGGAGCCCACCGGACTTGACCTGGCCGGCGTGGCCATCAGCCTCGGCGCAGGCATCGTCCTATGGCTGATCGCGAGTTTCCTGATCGCCAGGATCACCCGTCGGGTGGCGAACGGCACGTCGCTGTTCAAGAAACCGCACTTCCGCTGGGTGGCGCCGGCGCTGCGCGCCCTGGACCATGAGCGGCGCGTCCAGCGGGCCCAAACGATCGGCTCGTTGCTGAAGAGCGGCATCGGCGTGGTCATCGCCGTCATCACCTGCATCTACATGCTGAAGAACCTGGACGTCGACGTGGCGCCGCTGCTGACCAGCGTGGGAATCCTGGGTATCGCCATCGGCTTTGGTGCCCAGCAGCTGATCAGGGACTTCCTTGCCGGCATCTTCATCACCATCGAGGACCAGTACGGCATCGGCGACACCATTGAAACCAGCGAAGTGATTGGCGTGGTGGAGTCGATCGGGCTGAGGATCACGCGCGTCCGCGACGAGAACGGCGCCATCTGGTACCTCCGCAACGGTGAGATCCTCCGCGTGGGCAACCGCTCGCAGGGTAACTACGTCCCGCCTGCAGAGCCTGAAGTGACTGCCGCCGAAGCCGAGCACGCACCCCAGCAGAAGGCCGGAGAATAGCCATGACCATCCCATCGCTCCCCACCCCGCCGGAGCCGGGCGTCCGCAAGCCGCTGATGCGCAACGACCCCTTCAGCCAGCCCGGGTACACGGACAACTTTTACGACGCCGTGGGCGGCCACGAGACATTCGTGAAGCTCATTGACGTTTTTTACGACGGCGTGGCCACCGATCCGCTGCTGCGGCCCATGTATCCGGAAGAGGACCTGGGGCCGGCCAAGCGGCGGTTCCTGATGTTCCTGGAGCAGTACTGGGGCGGCCCCACCACCTACGGCGAGGAACGCGGCCATCCCCGGCTGCGGATGCGACACATGCCGTTCCGGGTGACGCCCGAAGCGAAGGACCGCTGGCTGCACCACATGCGGGCGGCGGTCGATTCGCTGGACCTGCCGCCGCTGCATGAGGGCACGCTGTGGGACTACATGGAACGCGCTGCGCTCTCCATGGTGAACAGCCCGTCCGACGCCTAGGCTAAAGCAGCCCGGCGCCCGTCCGTGCCAGCACGTGTCCGCGGCTGCCGCTGAGCCGGAACCAGCGCCCCGAACGGTAAAGCTTTTGTTCGTCCTCGCCGAGGAATCCCAGGGTGAGGGCGGCAAAAGCCACTCCGGCCGGCACCCCGTGCCGTTCCGCCAGCCCCCGCCCCCAGACGGCGGCCCGGGCATTGTTGACGATCACGGCTCCGGGTTTGTCCGGGACAATACCGGCCACCTCGGCGATGCCGTCTTCGGCAACCTGCCGCAGTTCGGCGTCGGGCACTGAATCCACCAGTTCCCAGCCGCTGCGCGGCGCGCCCACGCCGGCCCATGATTCGGTGACGGTCGACGGCGGGACCGGAAGATCGGCGTCGTTCTCCCCTGCCCGGGCCAGCCGGTCCAGGACCGCGGCGAGCGGAACCGTGACGTCAATAGCGGACGGGTCTGCCAGCCCCATGGTGCGCAGGCCGAGGATCGTTGGGGTGGACTCCCCCAGGATCCGGGGCCGGAGGACGCAGACGTAGGCGGCCAGTACCGTGCCGGCTGCCTGCAGGCGGATGGCCCCGTCATCGATGGCCTTGGCGCGGGTGACAAAGGTCTTCAGATCGGCGAGGTCGCGGGGGTCAGCGAAGCGGAAAGACTGGGTAAGGAGATCAGACACGTTAAGAACACTACCGGCTGGGGCTCGGTTGAGCGGTGCCGGGGCGCCGTCTAGAGTCAAACCATGACTGAAGCGGACGCCGGATTGCAGGCCTTGCCCACGAACCACCCCACGAACTCCCTCCTCGACCTGCTGGACCTCGGCGAGCTGGAAGGCGCCCGCACCGACGAGGACATTTTCATGGGTCCGTCGCAGCGCCAGCCGCACCAGCGTGTCTTCGGCGGCCAGGTCCTGGCCCAGTCCCTGATTGCGGGAATGCGCACCGTGGACGAGGACCGCACCGTCCATTCCATGCACGGCTACTTCCTCCGGCCCGGGGACGCGAACAAACCCATCACGTTCGGGGTACAGCGCCTGCGGGACGGCCGCTCGTTCTCTGCGCGGCGGGTCCACGCCTATCAGGACGGGACACCGATTCTCTCCATGATCGCCTCGTTCCAGGCAAGCGATGAGGGCATTGAGCACCAGTCCGAGATGCCTGCCGGCATCCCCGATCCGGAGACCCTGCCCAGCACCGCAGACCTGCTGGGCAAGTTCGACCACCCCGTCGCCCGGCACTGGGCGTACGAACGGCCCTTCGACATCCGCCATGTGGATCCCGCCCTGTATGTGGCCGCTACGGGGAAAAAGGAAGCACGCAACGCCGTGTGGATGAAGACCTTCAGCCCCATGCCGGACAACGCCAACACGCACCGCGCCGCGCTGGCCTACGCCAGCGACTACACACTGCTCGAGTCGATCCTTCGCAGGCACGGGCTGAGCTGGATCACGCCGGGCATGAGCGTGGCGAGCCTCGACCACGCCATGTGGTGGCACCGTCCCGTGCGCGTGGACGAGTGGCTCCTGTATGTGCAGGAATCACCCAGCGCCCAGGGGGCGCGCGGACTCGCCACCGGCAAGATCTTCAACCGCGAGGGACTGCATGTGGCGTCCGTCGCGCAGGAGGGCATGGTCCGGGTGCCAACGGACATCAAGAGCAAGGTGGCCGGTGCCGTCCAGACCAAGATCATGCAGCACCAGATGCGCAAGGCCTGACTGGCTCCTGATACGAAAAGGCCGGCCCCGGGGTTCATTGATCCCGGGTCCGGCCTTTTTCGTACTCAGCGCGACTAGTCGCGGGTCAGGCGGCGGTGCGTGACGCGGTGCGGCTTGGCGGCGTCGGGGCCGAGGCGCTGCACCTTGTTCTCCTCGTAGGATTCGAAGTTGCCCTCAAACCAGTACCACTTCGACGGGTTCTCCTCGTCACCTTCGTAGGCGAGGATGTGGGTGGCCACCCGGTCCAGGAACCAGCGGTCGTGGGAGACCACGACGGCGCAGCCGGGGAACTCCAGCAGCGCGTTTTCCAGGCTGCTGAGGGTTTCGACGTCGAGGTCGTTGGTCGGTTCGTCAAGCAGGAGCAGGTTTCCGCCCTGCTTGAGGGTCAGAGCCAGGTTCAGGCGGTTGCGCTCACCACCGGAGAGCACACCTGCCTTCTTCTGCTGGTCCGGCCCCTTGAACCCGAACGCCGCGACATAGGCGCGGGACGGCATTTCGACGTTACCCACCTGGATGAAGTCCAGGCCGTCGGACACGACCTCCCACAGGGTCTTGTTGGGGTCGATACCGCCGCGGCTCTGGTCGGCGTAGGAGATCTTGACCGAGTCACCGATCTTCAGCTCGCCGCCGTCGAGGGGCTCGAGGCCCACGATGGTCTTGAACAGCGTGGACTTACCCACACCGTTCGGGCCAATAACGCCGACAATGCCGTTGCGCGGCAGGGAGAAGGACAGCCCGTCGATCAGCGTGCGGTCGTCGAAGCCCTTCTGCAGGTTCTTGGCTTCGAGGACCACTCCGCCAAGACGCGGTCCCGGCGGGATCTGGATCTCTTCGAAGTCCAGCTTCCGGGTGCGGTCTGCCTCGGCGGCCATTTCCTCATAGCGTGCCAGACGTGCCTTGGACTTGGTCTGCCGGCCCTTGGCGTTGGAGCGGACCCATTCGAGTTCCTCGGAGAGCCGCTTGGCCTGCTTGGCGTCCTTCTTGCCCTGGATTTCCAGGCGGGCGCGCTTCTTCTCCAGGTAGGTGGAGTAGTTGCCCTCGTAGGGGTACAGGTGGCCGCGGTCGACCTCGGCGATCCATTCCGCGACGTGGTCCAGGAAGTACCGGTCGTGGGTGACGGCGAGAACGGCGCCCTCGTAGGAGGAGAGGTGCTGTTCCAGCCACAGCACGCTCTCGGCGTCGAGGTGGTTGGTGGGCTCGTCAAGCAGCAGGAGGTCCGGCTTCTGCAGGAGCAGCTTGCAGAGCGCCACACGGCGGCGCTCACCGCCGGAGAGCAGGGTGACATCCGCGTCGGCCGGCGGGCAGCGGAGGGCGTCCATGGCCTGCTCGAGCTGGGAGTCCAGGTCCCAGGCGTCGGCGGAGTCGATGGCTTCCTGCAAGTGGCCCATCTCCTCGAGGAGTGAGTCGTAGTCCGCGTCAGGGCTGGCCATCTCCTCGGAGATCGCGTTGAAGCGCTGGATCTTGCCGAAGATCTCGCCAACGCCTTCCTGGACGTTGCCCAGGACGGTCTTCTCCTCGTTCAGCGGCGGCTCCTGCAGCAGGATGCCAACGCTGTAGCCGGGGCTCAGCCGGGCTTCGCCGTTTGAGGGGGTGTCCAGGCCGGCCATGATTTTCAGGATGGTGGACTTACCGGCACCGTTGGGGCCAACAACACCGATCTTGGCGCCCGGGAAGAAGGACATGCTTACGTCATCGAGAATAAGTTTTTCGCCAACAGCCTTTCGGGCCTTGGTCATTGTGTAGATAAATTCCGCCATGGTTCCAAATCTAGTGGGTTGGCGGGCATATCTCACATTCGCGTCAGGTCCGGCATTCCCGTCAGGCCGGGGCGCCTACGAAGCACTTCCCGTTCGACAGCGCCGGAAGAACGGCCACCGTCACCTTTCCGTCGCGGATCTGGCCGATCACGCATTCGTTGGCCTGGACGGCCGCCGCTTCCATGGAATCCACCTCGAGCCCGGTGGGCGTGCGGCCCGCCGAGACCTCCAGGCTCCGCGCCGGAACGCCTGCCGCCGTGAGCGCCGCGGCAATGTCCGCCGTGGCAGGCTTGGGATTGGCTGCCACTACCTGTCCCAGGACGTCAGTCATGGTCCGCTGCAGCGCGGCCGTGGCCCCGGCAGAGGCGGAGGCCGTGGCGGCGGACGCAGGCGCCGAAGCCCCCGCCGACGTCGGTGCCGACTGCGATGCCGACTGCTTGGCAGCCTGTGTTCCCGCGGCCTGTCCTTCCGCCGCCTGATTGACGGTGGCCTGGTCGCCCGGTGCCGTACAGGCGGCGAGCACCGACAGCAATGCAACCGCCAGTGCGAGCCGGCTGGCAACCACCTTGGTATTTTCTAGGGCACCAGTTGCCTTGCCGCGGAATGCCGTGTTCCGCCGGAGTGTCATCGCTCGCATCACGCTGCCATTCTGCCATGCGGCACCGCCAGGGAGTGCGGCACCGCCAGGGGGTGCGGTGCCGCACGCCACCGGCGTTCAGGCAGCGGCTCCGGTAAGTTCTCCCGTTTCGCGATCAAGCTCCAGCTCGTCGCCGGCGTCGTCGAGGAAGATTCCTGCCGCGGCCGCATCCTCATCGGCCTCGTCATCGTCCTCCCGGCCATCGTCAGCTCCGTCCTGGCCCGCGCCGGAGGGGCCCGAAGTGTTTCGATCGCCGTTCGCGGGACCGAATCCGTCGGCGGCCTGCGGGTTGCCGGAATTGCGGATGAAGTTGGCGGTGCCCCACTTGAGGTCGTGGCCCACAGCATCCGCATCGATCTCGGCGTCGTGGTAGACGCGGCCTTCCTTCTCCCAGCTGCGCATCTTCAGTTTGCCCACGATGATGACGCGCTGGCCCTTCTTGATGCTGCAGCCCATGTTTCCGGCCAGCTGCCGGTATCCCTGGACGGTGAACCAGTTGATGTTGCCGTCCACCCAGGCGTTGGCGGTCTTGTCGAACCGCCGTTCGGCGGAGCCGAGACGGAACGAGGCGGTGGGGACGCCTCCCGGGGTGGTGGAACTGCGGATCTCCGTGGCAACGAAGCCCCGGACGGTAATGGTGTCGGTCATCTTGGTGTCCTGTCTCGAAGTGTCATGCCCTAGCAGGCATTTCAAGCATCAACCGGCAACAGATGGACAGCGAGAGCCGACGTTCCGTATGTGGAAAACTATGGCCGCACGGCTTGTGACGCGATGGTAAAACTGCCAGGTGCCTGACGCTGGTGGCGCGCAAGTCAATGTAGACTTTTTAGGCGCCAGCAATGTGCCAGCCAGGCATTGCCCCAGTAGCTCAGGGGATAGAGCAGCGGCCTTCTAATCCGCCGGTCGGGGGTTCGATTCCCTCCTGGGGCGCATTTGTGATGAGTCGGGACATCCCTTACGGATGCGTGCCGGCTTCATGGACACCCCGGTCTTCGGACCGGGGTGTTTTTCTTTGCGCAGCCGGAGTTGCAAAGCATGCTTACTGTTGCGGGTGGGCTGTGCCTATGATCGGACTGGACCCCGGCCGTGCGATGAGGCGGGCGAATCTGGACCAGCAGTCAAGGAAGGAACACCCGCATGCACAGCCAGCCGGGCGAAAGCCCCGCCGATCCGGGGACATCCCGCCCCGCAAACCCCGCGGACGGTCAGCCCGGCCCCGCAGCGCCCACCGAACTGCCACGGGCAGGAGCGGGCGCCGGTCCTGGCGCGGCGGGCCGCCATCCCGGAACGGCCGCCATCCCGGGCTACGACGCAACCACGTCACCGCGGCCCGGCGTGGCAGAGCCCGAAAGGCGCGTGACCCGCGCCGGGATGATCTGGGCGGCAGTGGCCTCGGCCTTGGTGGTACTGGTACTGCTGATCATCTTCATCCTGCAGAACCAGGAGCTCGTCCAGGTGAAGTTCTTCGGCCTCGAAGGCGCGGTTTCGCTCGGGGTGTCCCTTTTCATCGCGGCAGTGGGCGGCGGTGTCCTCGTCGCGATGGCCGGGGCTGCCCGGATCATCCAGCTGCGCGCTGCCGCCCGCCAACGGAGGGTACAGGCCGGCCGAAAACGGTAAGCCACAGGCCGGGCGCGGGGCAATCAGTCCTCCAGGTACTCCTTGAGGTTGCCCAGCACCATGCCCCAAAGTTTTTCCGACTCCACGGCCTCGCCATCACTCTTGTTGTTGCCCTGGGTGATGCTGACCCGGGTGCCCTCCGCCACAGGCTGCAACCCGTACTCCACGGTGTGGTAGTTCTCCGGCTCGTCGGGCAGTCCCGACAGGGGGCTGTAGTGGGTGATCCGCAGAAGTTCGTTGGGGCGGGCCTCCAGCACGGTCCCCCTGTCCTTGTACGACTTGCCCTGCCACTCGCCCTCGAACGTCACGGGGTCACCTTCCCGCCAGGTGGATGTGACGTGTGTGCCGAGAAAGTACTCCTTGACGTCGGCCGGATCGGTCAGCGCCCGCCAAACCCGCCCGGGCTGTGCGGCGACGACAATGCTTGCCTCGGCGTCCCTGAATTGCTTGTCCATGGTTTCCCCTCCTGGCGCCACCCTACCTGCGGAAAGGCGGCGAAGTAAGGGCACAATGGCGGGTTCAGGCGAAGGGCAGCACCAGGTCCGCGTAGCGGTCCTTCATCCTGGCCAGGACGTCGTTGCCGTCGGCGTCCCAGATCTCCTGGTTGAAGATTTCCACCTCGATGTCGCCGGTGTAGCCGGCATCCCGCACCCAGGTGCCGATCGTGGCAAAGTCGATCACGCCGTCGCCCATCATGCCGCGGGAGAGCAGCGCGTCGGCCGCGATCGGCAGGTTGAAATCGCACACCTGGTAGGAGGCGATCCGGTTCTCCCGGCCGGCACGCTCGATCTGGGCCTTCAGCTCCGGGTCCCACCAGACGTGGAAGGTGTCGACGGCGACCCCCACCGCCCGGGCATCGTACGGCGCCGCCAGGTCCAGGGCCTGCCCCAGCGTGGAAATGAGCGCACGGTCGGCGGCGTACATCGGGTGCAGGGGTTCCAGCACCAGGCGGACACCATGTTCGACGGCGAACGGGACAAGGTCCTCGAGCCGGTCAGCCACGCGCCGGCGGGCAGCGACGACGTCCCTCTCCCCCGGCGCCAGACCCCCGACCACGAGGAACAGTTCCTGAGTATCCAGCGCAACGGCCTCCAGGACCGCGGCCCGGTTGTCCGCGAGCGCTGCCGCCTGACCGTCGGCGTCCGGGGCCGTCAGGAACCCGCCGCGGCACAGCGAGGAAACCCGCAGCCCGGCGTCCTTGATCAGCTTCGCCGCCTTGTCCAGCCCGGCCTCGGCGACGATGTCGCGCCAGGGGCCGATGGCGGGAATGCCCGCGCGGACGCAGCCGTCAACAGCCTCGGCAAGCGTCCATTTCTTGGTGGTGGCGCTGTTGAGGGACAGGCGTGAAAAGGGGGACGGTTCTGGATTGAAGGTCATACTCCCACTCCGTTGATGCGAAGGAAATCGGACATCCGGAACGCTGCGAGGGCTGGGTCCTTCAGCAGCCCGGCCTCGTCGGCCAGTTCGAAGGTCCTGGCCAGGTGCACGACGGAGCGGCCCGAGTGCAGGCCGCCAACCATCTGGAAGCCCGGCTGCTTGCCGTTGAGCCAGGACATGAACGCGATCCCGGTCTTGTAGTAGAACGTGGGGGCGCTGAAGATGTGTTTGCCCAGTTCCCGGGTGGAATCGAGGATGGCGCGCGCTTTGGCGGCATCTCCGGCGTCGTAACTCTGCAGCGCCGCGGACGCTGCCGGATAGATTGCCGCGAAGATTCCCAGCAGGGCATCCGAGTGGAGGGTGCCGTCACCGTCGATCAGTTCCGGATAGTTGAAGTCGTCCCCGGTGTAGAGCCTCACACCCACGGGAAGGCTGGCGCGGAGTGCGACTTCATGCGAAGCATCCAGGAGGGACACCTTGACGCCATCCACCTTGTCCGCGTTTTCGCGGATGAGCGAGAGGAACGTCTCCGTGGCGGCCGGGACGCTGTCCGAGCCCCAGTAACCGGCCAGTGCGGGATCGAACATAGTGCCAAGCCAGTGCAGGATGACGGGCTGCTCAGCCTCCTGCAGCAGCGTGGTGTAGACCTTCAGGTAGTCCTCGGGACCGGACGCCACCTGGGCCAGCGCCCTGGAGGCCATGAGGATCACCTTGGGTCCGGCCTCGCTGACGACGGCGACCTGCTCTCGGTAGGCGGCCAGCACAGCCTGCAGCCCGGCTTCGCCGGAGGGCAGCGCGGCGAGGTCCAGCTGGTCGGTGCCGGCGCCGCAGGACACTAGGTCCCGGACCGTCATGCCGGCCGTGGCCGTCCCGCCGGCGGCGACCACGGAGGCCGCCTCCGCCCCGGTGCGCTTGATGAGCTGCTGGGTGGCGGCCCAGTCCAGGCCCATGCCCCGCTGGGCGGTGTCCATGGCATCGGCAACGCCGAGCCCGTAGGACCACAGCTCATGCCTGTAGGCCAGGGTGGCCTCCCAGTCGAGACGCGCCGGGGCGCCCGGGGTGTTGTCAGCGGTGACCTCGGGGATGACATGTGCGGCCGCGTAGGCCCTGCGCGATGTCAGCGGCGCCGCCGGTTTGGCCCAGGTGGTGGCGGAGCCGAGCCGGTACTCGCGGGTGCCGCCGTCGGAAGTGGGAAGGATCAGTGAAGTCATCAGAGCGTGATCTCCGGGATGTCGATGGTGCGGCGTTCGTCGCTGGACTGCAGGCCGAGCTCGGCAAGCTGCACGCCGCGGGCTGCGGAGAGCAGCCCGAAGCGGTGTTCGCGTCCGGCGACGGCGTCCCGCAGGAACTCCTCCCACTGCAGCTTGAAGCCGTTGTCCAGCTCGGCGTTGGCCGGGACTTCCTGCCACTGGCTGCGGAAGGATTCGGTAACCGGAAGGTCCGGGTTCCATACCGGCTTCGGGGTGTGGGCACGCTGTTGCGCGACGCATTTGTTCAGGCCGGCGACGGCGGAACCGTGCGTGCCGTCGATCTGGAACTCGACCAGCTCGTCACGGTAGACCCGGACGGCCCAGGAGGAGTTGATCTGGCCGATGACGTCGTCTCCGCCGGGTGTCTGCAGCTCGAAGATGCCGTAGGAGGCGTCGTCCGCTGTTGCCTTGTACTCCTTGCCGGCTTCGTCCCACCGGGTGGGGATGTGGGTGGCGGTCTTGGCGTTGACGCTCCTGACCTTGCCGATGATGCCTTCCAGGACGTAGTTCCAGTGGCAGAACATGTCCGTGGTCATTCCGCCGCCGTCCTCCTTGCGGTAGTTCCAGGACGGGCGCTGGGCCGCCTGGACGTCGCCCTCGAAGACCCAGTAGCCGAATTCGCCGCGGATGGAGAGGATCCGGCCGAAGAAACCTTCATCCACGAGGCGGCGCAGCTTGACCAGGCCAGGCAGGTAGAGCTTGTCGTGCACGACGCCGGCGGTGACCCCTGCCTCCTTGCCGATGCGGGCCAGCTCGATGGCCTCCGCCAGGGTTTCCGCCGTCGGCTTCTCGGTGAAGATGTGCTTGCCGGCCCGCATGGCCTTCTTCAGGGTTGCGGCGCGCAGGCTGGTCATGGAGGCGTCGAAGACGACGTTGACGGTGGGGTCGTTGATCACACCGTCCAGGTCGGTGGTCCATTCCGAGATCTTGTGCAGCTCCGCCAGTTCGCGGATTTTCGCTTCGTTGCGTCCAACGAGGATCGGCTCCACCTGGACCTTGGTGCCGTCCTCCAGGGTGAAACCGCCGGCGTCGCGGATCGGGAGGATGGAGCGCAGCAGGTGCTGGCGGTACCCCATCCGGCCGGTAATGCCGTTCATGGCGATACGGATCGTCTTTGTTTCGAAGCCCATGAGTCCTCATTCAGTGGTGGTGGTCAGCAATTCGGGAAAGCGCATTCCCGCTTCTTCCATAGTGCAGAATCGCAGCCGATATGGCAAGCGCTTTCCTGGGTTTTCTCCAACTGCGATAATGTGGGCATCAGCCGAGTTTCCCGACGCCGGGGCCTGTTGAAGAGGAGTTGCGCCTGTGGCTGCAAGCACGCTGACCGAAGTGGCCCGCCTGGCCGGAGTCTCCCCTGCTACCGCCAGCCGCGTCCTGAACGGTTCGGCCAGGACCCCCGGACCTGACATCGCGGAACGTGTGCGAAAGGCCGCGGACTCCCTGGGCTACATCCCCAACGCCCAGGCCCAGGGCCTCGCGAAGTCCAGCTCGGGCCTCATCGGGCTCATTGTGCACGACATTGCCGACCCCTACTTCGCAGCCATCGCCCGCGGCGTCCAGGCCGCGGCCCGGCACCAGAACAAGATGGTTTTGCTCGCCACCACGGCGGGCAGCCCCGCAGACGAGCGTGCGGCCGTGGCAGCCTTCGCAGCCCGCCGCGCGGACTCGATAGTGATCGCGGGATCGCGGTCCGCACGGACCGCCGACAGGCAGGGCAACGCCGACCTGGCCGCCGAGCTCGACCGCTACTGCCGCAACGGCGGCATGGTGGGCGTGGTGGGGCACGCCGTTGTGGGCGCCGAATCCGACGAGGGCTATCACGTGGTTGAGGTTCCCAACGAGGAGCTCGCCGCCGAACTCGCCCGGGAACTGGCCGCATCGCATGCCGGGGAGTTTGTGATCATCGCCGGCCCGGAGGGCCTCCTGACCTCGGACGACCGGGTGCGGGGCTTCCAGCGCGGCCTGGCGGAAGCCGGACTGCCGCCGGCAGAGGTCCTGCACACCGGGTTCGACCGCACCGGAGGTTACGAGGCGGGCCTCGGGCTCGCCGCCCGCATCGGCGAACATGGCGGACACGGTGGGGCCGGTTCCGGAACGGCCGGACAGCCACGGCTCTGCATCTTCGCCGTCAACGACGTCATGGCAATCGGGGCCGCCGCCGCGCTGCGTTCCAGAGGACTGCGGATTCCCCGGGACGCTGCCATCGCCGGCTTTGACGACATCGAAACCCTGCGTGACTTCCGGCCGGCCCTCTCCACCGTCCGCCTGCCGCTGGAGGAAATCGGCAGGCTGGCAGTTCCCGGCGCGGATTCCGGCCTGCATGAAGCCGCCGCCGTCACCGTCACCGGCGAGGTGACACTCCGCCGGAGCACCGAGCCTGCCGGCGAACCGGCTTCCTGGCCATAGGAAAGACAGGCCCGCCACATTACAGTTTCGGCGCGGCGAGGGAAGGCGGGCATGACAGAACTTTCACCGGAACCAGCGGACGGCATCACCACCGCCGCCGCTGAGTGGCCCGCCGTCGAGCAGCTGTTCGGGGTCCGAGGTGAACCCGCACGCTGCTGGTGCCGGTTCTTTGCCCTGCCGGGCGCGGGCTTTGCGTCGACGCCGCCCGCTGACCGCAAGGCACAGCTGAAGGACAAGTTCGACGGCGGCGGGCCGGCACCGGGGGTCCTCGCGTACCGCGGCGGCTCCGCCGTCGGCTGGTGCGCCGTGGAACCGCGCGGGTGCTACCCCCGGATTCTCCGTTCCCAGGTGTTCAGGGCGGCCGGCCCCGCAGTCGCCGACGACGCCGGCCCCGGGAGCGTATGGTCGGTGAGCTGTTTCGTCGTCGCCCCCGGCCACCGGCGCAGCGGTGTGGCAGCAGCACTGCTGGCCGCCGCCGTCGGCCACGCACGCGCCAACGGTGCCGCCGTCGTGGAGGGGTATCCGGTGGATCCTGCCCAGCGGCCGAAGGCCGGACCGCCGGACCTCTACCAGGGCACGCTCGGCCTGTTCCTGGCCGCCGGGTTTGAGGTGGTCAGTGACGCTGTTCCCGGGCGCGCGGTTGTGCGGCTGAAGGTGGGATGACCCTGGCCAGATCCGGGGCGTATCCCAGGAACGCAGGCTTGGCGCCGGCGTCGGCGGTGGTGGCGGCAGCAACGCCGTCGGGCTCCTTCAGCGCAACGCCCGCCGCGGCGGCCTTGCGGACGGCAGCGGCAACGGCAACGGCGGCCGCTGTCACGGCCCGGGCTTCCTTGGACCGGCTATCTTGGCAGCATGGCAAATGAAGCGGTGCTGGCGTTGATTCGTTCCGAACTGCGGGCGGCGGCGGACCCCGTCCGCGGCGCCGCGGCGCAGGCCTACATGAAATCCGCAACGCCATCCCTCGGCGTCCGTGTGCCCGAGGTGCGCAGGACAACCAAGGCGGTGGCCGCTGCCCATCCCTTCGAAACCGCCGAGGACCTGCGGTCAACGGTTCTTGTCCTGTGGCGTGAAGCCCGCTACAGGGAGGAACGGTACGCCGCGATTGACCTGACCGGGCTGCGGAGCGTGGCGGGAGACCCGAGGATGCTTCCGCTGTATGAGGAAATCATCCGAACGGGCTCATCGTGGGATTACGTGGACGGGGTGGCCCACCGGATCGGCGCACTGCTCAAGGTCCACCGGGAGGAAATTACCCGTACTTCTCCAGTGGAGTGTCGATCGGGACTTCTGGATCCGGCGGGCATCGATCACGGCCCAGCTGGGAGCCAAAGTCCAGACGGACACCCGGCTGCTCACCGCCGTCATCGAGGCGAACATGGCCGACAAGGAATTCTTCATCCGCAAGGCCATCGGGTGGGCGTTGCGTGAGTACGCCAAAACCGACCCGGAATGGGTCCTGGAGTTCGTAACACGGAACAGCCCGTCCCTCAGCCCACTCTCGCGCAGGGAGGCCCTGCGAAACGTCCCCGTCGGATAAATCTTCCGGTCAGATAACAGGGCGTGTGGTGACAGGCTGGTCCGCCTTGCTGAACAGCAGCTTGGTGCTGCGGTCCAGGAAGATCAGGTACAGCGCAAACAGCAGGGCGATGATGGCGGCAGCATTGCGGGCAAGTGCCAGGGCGAGGCCAAGGTCGTCGGTCTGCAGGTAGGGGAAGACTTCCAGCTGGTCGGAGATGGCGTAGACCATGAAGAACGAGACGATGAAGTAGAGGGCCTTGACCTGCCAGTCGTCACGGATGCCCGTGACCGCGAACAGCGGGATCAGCCACACCACATACCAGGACTGGATCATGGGCGCGAGCACCACGACCGCGGCGAAGGCGAGTGTCAGGCGGCGCATGAGGCGGTCGTGTTCGCCCCGGAAAATCTGCCAGGCGACGATGCCTACGGCGAGGAGCTTGCCGGCGTCGTAAACCCATTTGGCCAGCCCCCAGCCGTCCAGGCTGAATGCGTTGGCGATGGACGCGATCACCAGGCCGAGCAGCCCGACGGGGGCGTACCAGATCCAGACACTGCCGGGCGCCGAGAGGCCGTTGATCCACCCGAACCCGAAGCCATTCACCAGGCTCATGGCGTAGAGCAGGGCAAGGCTGATTCCGGCCGTCAGGCCCCAGAACACAAACTTCCTGGCCCAGCTGGCCCCCTTGCCGGCCCAAAGCAACCCGATAAACGGGAGGAACACCACGGTGATCGGCTTCACCGCGATGGAGGCCGTGACGAGGATGATGCCGAAGATGACCCGGCGTGTGGCGCAGTAGTACAGGCCTGCGAGGGCCAGTCCGATCATCAGCGCATCGTTGTGGACGCTGGCGATGAAGTTGGTCAGGAACAGCGGGTTCGCCGCTGTCAGCCAGAGGGCCCGGTTCGGATTGACCCCGTGCAGCTCGGCGAGCTTCGGGACGTAGACGATGCAGAGCACCACGCCGGCCAGCGCAGCGAGGCGGAACAGCATGATGCTGGCTTCGGGGTGGACGTTGGTGGACCAGACCACGAACTGCTCGATCCACAAAAACACCTGGCCATAGGGAACCGGGGCCTCGGTCCACATCTTGTCCGCGCCCAGCTGGAAGTAGTTGGACAGCGCCGAGATGCCGTTCTCGTACGGGTTGAAGCCCTCGACCATCAGGCGGCCCTGGCCAATGTACGCGTAGACGTCACGGCTGAACAGCGGGACGGTGAACATCATGGGCAGGCCCCACGCCGCGATGGCCTGGAGCGTGGCCTTGCGGGCATCCCCGCCCCACACATGGACGTGCTGGCCAAGCCTGAGCCAGGCCCGGACCAGCAGCATCCCGCCCACCGCAAGCAGCACGATGGAGAGCCCGACGCCGAACGCCTCGGTGCGCATCCAGATAAACAGGGGCATCCGCCGCAGCTCCGAAACCGGCGCCAGCCAGCCGACGCCGACCGATCCGATGAGCAGGAACATGGAACCGATGAAACCGGAGAGGATCGGTGAGCGGGGGTTGTCCACTTCCGGCCGGGCCGGGTCCGTGGAAGTGCCGGTGGCCGTTTCCCCTATCGCAGGCACAGGCGCCGTCATCTCAGGATCGTCCAATCTCTTCTGCGCCTATCTGTTAGGCATATCTCTTCTGGGCGTACTGCCCCGTCTGCAGCCAAGCTGGGCGGCCGGCCAATTGGGGCGGCGCCGGGGACGCGGCCGCCGCAATGAGGCGTTGCCGCGTACCCGAAATATTAGCATCGGAGCGCCTCTCCGCGGCTTGCACGCGGCTAAACGGTAGGCTGAACGGGTGCCTATTACTAACGAACGCATCGTCTGGATCGACTGCGAAATGACCGGCCTCGACAGCGTCAACGACGCCCTGATCGAGGTCGCGGCCCTGGTGACCGACTCGGAACTCAACATCCTCGGCGACGGGGTGGACGTGGTGATCAAGCCGGACGACGCCGCCCTCGCGCAGATGAACGACTTCGTGCGGGACATGCACACCCGGTCAGGTCTGCTGAACGAGCTTCCGGCCGGCAAAACGATGGCCGAAGCCGAGGCCCTGGTGCTGGACTACATCCGCAAGTGGGTTCCGGACCCCCGCAAGGCGCCCCTCGCCGGCAACTCGGTGGGAACGGACCGGGTCTTCCTTGCCAGGGACATGCCGTCGGTGGTGGAGCACCTGCACTACCGCATCATCGATGTCAGCACCATCAAGGAACTGTCCCGGCGCTGGTATGCGCGCGCCTACTTCCAGGCGCCAGCCAAGCACGGCGGCCACCGCGCCCTCGGGGACATCAAGGATTCCATCGACGAACTCCGGTACTACCGGGAAGCCGTCTTCGTGCCCGCCCCGGGACCGGACAGCGCCACGGCCCAGAAGATCTCCCAGCGCATCTCAGCGTCGCCCTCTGCCGTCGACCAGCAGGCTCCGGAAAGCGCCACGCCGCCCACAGCGCAGCAGTCCGGAATGTAATCTGCGCCACGTTTGAGGAAAATTTTGCCGAAACAGCCAAAAGTGGCAAAAGCATCCCCCAACAGCAGGTAAGCTATTTGTCGTTGCCTTTTCGGAAGGCCGGGAAACCGGACAGTCCGCAGGGCACATGGTGGGCGTAGCTCAGTTGGCAGAGCGCCTGGTTGTGGTCCAGGAGGTCGCGGGTTCAACCCCCGTCGCTCACCCGCACCGAGGACGGCAGTTTATTGCCGGCCAGCAACAAAGGCCGTACCGGTTACCCGGTACGGCCTTTGTTGGTTTTCACCCCTGCCGGCTCCCGCCGGCGGCAAAGCGCCGAAGGAACCTCCTGACATGACCGTTCTGCCCATCACCATCTGGGGTGAGCCGGTGCTGCACCGCCGGGCTGCTGAAGTGGAGGAGTTCGACGACGGGCTTCGCCAGCTGATTGCCGACATGTTCGAAACCAACGACAAGGCAAACGGCGTCGGACTGGCCGCACCGCAAATCGGTGTGGGCAAGCGGATCTTCGTCTACAAGTACGAGAACGAGGACGGCGCTCCCCCGGCTGGCGCCGTGGTCAATCCCGTACTAACCCTCTCCAAGGTCTCCGGGGCACTGCCGGATCCGGACGAGGAAGTTGAGGGCTGCCTCTCCTTCCCCGGCGAACAGTATCCGCTCAAGCGCGCCGAATGGGTCCGGGTGCAGGGCTTTGACGGCCACGGAAAGCCGGTGGACTTCGAGGCGACGGGATGGTTTGCCCGCATCATCCAGCACGAATACGACCACCTGGACGGCAAGCTGTACGTCAACCGCCTCATCGACAGGTATGCTCGCAAGGCGATGAAGCAGGCCAAGAAGAGCGGCTGGGGCATCCCGGGCCTGACCTGGATGCCGGGCGTCGACCCGGACCCGTTCGGGCACTGATACCGGCGCGGTCCCGGCCGTTGCCTTCCCGCGCTGCGGCCCTACCGGGGCACCACCGTCTGCTGCTGCGGGCACGAATCCAGCACGCGGTCCATGGCGTCCTTCTCCGGCTGGGTGACCCAGAGGCCGTACGCTGTCTTCACCGAAATCTGCCGCGCCACGTAGTGGCACCGCAGCGCCTTGTTCTTCGGCAGCCACGTGGCGGCGTCCGACGCGCTTTTCTCCTGGTTGGCGTCACCGTCCGCGGCAATGAGATTGAGCGGATCGTTGGCAAGGTTTTGCCGCTGCTGCGCCGTCAGCTGCTGGGCCCCCTTCTGCCAGGCATCGCCAAGCGCGACGACGTGGTCGATCTGAATGTCCTTGCTGGAAGCACCGCGGACAAACCTGACCACAAGACCCACGTATGGCTCATGCACGGTGCCGGCGGCGACCTTGCACTTTGATCCCTTGGTAAACGCAACGTCGTATAGGTCCCGGCGCAGGATGTCGTTGCGCGTGTCGCAGCCGTTGTGGTCGGCGTCCTGCCAGGCCTGGCCGAACGCGGACCGGTCATAGTCGCTGCCGGATGCCCTGCCTTTCACGGCCAGTGCTTCCAGTGCGGCGGCTGCGCCGCCCCGCGGCACCGGGTATGGAGATGTCACGGGCTTCATCCAGGCGGCATCGAACACCGGCGCCTCGCTGGGTCCCGACACGGCAGGCTCGGCCGCGATGAACTGGCCTGCGGTAAAAAACCACACGGTGGCGGTGACCGCAGATGCAGCGGCGGCACCGAGCACCGCCCAGGCCTGCCGGGAGCGGCGGCGGGCACGCCGGTAGCCAGCCCAACTGAGGCTCAACGGGGCGTTCCCGGGCCTTGGGAGCCCCGGGCTGGTTGTGGGTACACAACCAGGAGCCTAGGCGAAACCATCGCCGCTGTGCCGGTATCCACAGTGTGGAGGACAGGTGCCCTGTGGAGGGCTGGTCACCTACTGCTCGCGCATGACCCGGTGAAGATCGGTGTTGGCGAGATCAAGCAGCCGCTCCAGCTGGGCCACCCTGTCATCGCCGATTTCCCCTGCCGCATGTGAGGTGCGCGCCTGGTCCAGAAGCCGTTGAGCTTCCTTCTGATTGGCCTTTGCAACATCGAGGGCGTGTTCCAGGGTTGTTTCATGCTGGAGTGTCGGGTTCTGTTCCATGACACAAGTTTGTGCCCGTTTTCCGGCTGATTCCAGAGAATTACCCGGGAAGTTCCCGGGAACGGGTCAGCCCCGCCGGCACAGGTGTGCCGACGGGGCTGACGGAACGCTTCAGTTAGACCGAGGCTGCCACGGCCAGGACCGGGGCGGCGTCCTTTTCGGAGTCCTTGGCGGGGAAGGCCGGCGGGTTGACACCCGCCATTTCCTCCATGACGCGGACCACCTGGCAGCTGTAGCCGAACTCGTTGTCGTACCAGACGTAAACAACCAGGTTCTTGTCGTTGGCGATGGTGGCGAGGCCGTCAACGATGCCGGCCCGGCGGGAACCCACGAAGTCGGTGGAGACGACCTCGGGCGAGTCGATGTAATCGATCTGCTTGCGCAGGTCCGAGTGCAGCGACATCTCGCGCAGGTAGTTGTTGACCTCGTCCTTGGTGGTGCCGCGTTCCAGGTTCAGGTTCAGGACGGCGAGGGAGACGTCCGGGGTGGGCACCCGGATGGAGCTGCCGCTGAGCTTTCCCTGCAGTTCGGGCAGCGCCTTGGCCACGGCCTTGGCGGCACCGGTCTCGGTGATCACCATATTCAGCGCGGCGGAGCGGCCGCGGCGGTCGCCCTTGTGGAAGTTGTCGATGAGGTTCTGGTCGTTCGTGAACGAGTGGACGGTCTCGACGTGGCCGTGGATCACGCCGTACTTGTCGTTGAGCGCCTTCAGGACCGGGGTGATGGCGTTCGTGGTGCAGGAGGCTGCCGTCACGATCCGGTCGGCATCGGTGATGTCGCGGTGGTTGATGCCGTGCACGATGTTCTTCAGCTCGCCCTTGCCCGGCGCGGTCAGCAGGACACGGGCCACCCCCTTGCTCAGCAGGTGCTGGCCAAGGCCCTCCGCGTCGCGCCAGCGGCCGGTGTTGTCCACCACGAGGGCATTGTTGATGCCGTAGGCGGTGTAGTCGATGGTGGCGGGGTTGTCTGAGTAGATGACCTGGATCTGCACGCCGTTGGCCGTGATGGTGTTGGCCTCGGTGTCCACCTTGATGGTGCCTTCGAAGGAGCCGTGCACGGAGTCGCGGCGCAGCAGGCTGGCCCGCTTGGTCAGGTCGTTGTCGGAGCCGCGCCGGACCACGATGGCCCGCAGCCGCAGGCCGTGGCCGCCGCCGGCCTTTTCGATGAGGAGGCGCGCCAGGAGCCGGCCGATGCGGCCGAAGCCGTAAAGCACGACGTCGGTGCTGGTGCGGTCGTCAGCGCCACGCTTGCCCACGATCTCGGCCAGTTCGGCCCGGAGGAATTCCTCCAAAGTCAGGTCGCCGCCGTCGGACTTGAACTTCTGGTTCAGGCGGGCGATGTCGATGGCAGCGGCACCCAGGTCCAACTGTGCCAGCGTGTTCAGCAGCGGCGCCGTCTCCTCCAGGAGCAGCTCATCCTTGCTCATCCGGCGCGCGAAGCGGTGCGCCTTGAGGATGTTCATGGTGGACTTGTTGATCAGGCTGCGGCCGTGGATGGAGGTAACCACGTTGTTTTCACGGTACAGCCGGCCGATAACCGGAATCATGGCCTCGGCGAGCGCCTCCCGGCCCATCCACGTATCAAGACAAGAATCTGACGTCTGGCTCACAGAACTACCTTCCTTGGTTCAACCGGCTACGTCCTCGTAAACCGGATGGCAGCCACTGGAAGTTATCCAGGGCAAGCTGGCACCGGCAGGGTTTCGGTCTACCCCGGATGCCGTTGACCGTGCAAAGAAAAACCGCCGGCTGCGAACGCAGATCCGGCGGTAGAACTTCTACGTTCACCATCCATTCTAGGGCGGCCCCGGAGCCTGAAACGCCCGGGAGCCCGTGAAATCACTCACACCGGAGGTGAGGCCTGCTCTGTGTACGCCGGCGCACGATGCGGCATTGTTATCGACGCAATCCCGGCAACCACTATCCGCGGGCCTTCGCGGGGCCATATGCTGGCGGCCCTGACGGCGATGCACTCGTAAAAAGCCGTCTGCGAGAGAAAGGCCAAACGATGTATGAAATGGTCGCCCTGGGAGCCGGGAGTGCATGGCAACGCCCAACCAACCGCACACCCGGATGCACGTGTGCACCCTGGCGGTACAGCCCGCAGCATCCCCGCCCCACCAACCCGGACTGTCCCAGTCACGGAGTTCCTGGCCAGGACGCAGCCTGACGCAGGGGAGCGGTCAGGTGAGTGGATGGGTTGACCGATACGCCGGGTTCTGTGCTCCCGCGCCGTTGCCAACACGGGAGTAGCGGCCATCCATCTACGAACGCCGTTGCCGACGCCCTCCAGCGGCCTACCCGGACACTCGGGCGGGCAGCCCTCGAACGTGTCCTGTCTGGCCTTGCTCCGGGTGGGGTTTACCTAGCCTTCCCGGTCACCCGGGAAGCTGGTGGTCTCTTACACCGCCGTTTCACCCTTACCTGCTTCGTGCCGCTTTCAAATCGGCGCGACGCAGGCGGTCTGTTTTCTGTGGCACTGGCCTGCGGGTTACCCCGAGTGGGCGTTACCCACCACCCTGCCCTGTGGAGCCCGGACGTTCCTCGAGCCACTTGCGTGGCGCGCGGCCGCCTGGTCAACCCATCCGCAGTCCAGTTTACGGGCTTTCCAGCGGCCCCCGGACACGCGCCGGTTCCGGGGGCTAAGATCGGGAAATGGACCAGTCGTCCTTTCCGCGGCCGTCCTTTCCACGGCGACGCATGCTGCAGCTGGCGGGAATCGCTGCCGGACTGACTGCCGCGACGTCAGCCTGCACGGCCCCGCCCCCGCCGGTTCCCGGCCCGACGGCGGGAACAACGGCTTCGGCGGGAACAACGACGGCGGCCATCCCGCCCGCTCCCCCGGCATCCGTGCAGCCTTCCACAGTGCCGACATCCACAGTGCCGACTTCCACAGTGCCGACTTCCGCGGTGTCGACCCGGACCGGCGGATTTGTCTCCCGGTTCCGTCCCGCTGTCATCACACACTGGTCCCTGGCGGTGCCGCTTCCGGAGCAGGCCAACCAGCTGCTGCCGGTGGCGATCTTCCTGCACGGGCGCGGCGGCAGCAACGAGGTTCTGTTGCGCGACCTCGCAGCGGACCGGGCTCTGCAGCGTCACCTGGACGACGGCGGGCCGCCCTTTGCGGTTGCCGCCGTGGACGGCGGCGACTCCTGGTGGCATGCCCGCGCCGACGGCAGCGACACGCAGTCAATGCTGGCAGAGGAGTTCCTGCCGTTCCTGGGCGAGCAGGGGCTGGACCTCGGAAAGGTCGGCATCTTCGGCACGTCGATGGGAGGGTTCGGCGCCCTCCTCCTGGCGTCGCGGGGCCGGGTCTCCGGACTTCGCGCCGTTGCGGCCATGAGCCCGGCCGTCTGGTCCAGCTATGAGGAGGGCATGCAGGGTACCTTTGACGGCCCGGCTGATTTCGGGGCGAATAACGTTTTTGCGCTCCGGCCGAGGCTTGCAGCGATTCCGAAACGGATCGACTGCGGCAGCGGGGATGATCTGGCCTCCACGGTACGCCAGTACCGCTCGGGGCTTCCCGGCCGGGTGGAGGGCGGCTTTCGGCCCGGCGGCCACGACGCCTTGTACTGGCGTTCCATCCTTCCGGACGTGCTGGACTTCCTGGGCCGTTCCCTGGGCTGAACCCACCCACGCCGACGGATCCGCGCCGCATCTGATCCCGCCCCCGGCCGGTAGGATCGTACGGTGCTGATTCTGCTCCCCCCGTCCGAAGGCAAGACTCCACCCGTCCGCGGCGACGCCATGGACTGGGCTTCGTTGAGTTTCCCCGTGCTGAACACCTACCGGGCCAAGGTGCTCGACGCGCTGGGGACAGTCAGTGCGCACGAGGACGCCCTCGCCCTGCTGGGCGTCGGAGCCTCTCTTAAGGACGACGTCGAACGCAACACCCGGCTCCACGCCGAACCGGCGGCGCCGGCACACCAGGTGTATTCCGGCGTGCTGTACGACGCCCTCGGCTACAAGTCGATGACGCCGGCCCAGCGGCGCCGGGCGGATGAATCGGTGCTGGTCATCTCCGCACTGTGGGGCGCCATCCGGTTTGCCGACTCCGTGCCCGCCTACCGGCTGTCCATGGCAACGGCACTGCCCGACGTCGGACGCCTTGCCTCATTCTGGAAACCGCAGCTGACCGATGCACTCGGCGACATTGCCGGCGGCCGGCTCCTGGTCGATTGCAGGTCCAGCACCTATGCAGCCGCGTGGACTCCCCCGCCGGCAGACACCGTGACGGTCAACGTGTTCACGGACATGAACGGCGTGCGCAAGGTGGTCAGCCATTTTGCCAAGCACACCCGTGGCGAGCTGGCCCGGCACCTGCTGACGCGGCGGGGCAAGGCCCCGGCGACGCCGGAGCAGCTGCGGAAAGCGGCGGCCGAGAAGTGGCGGGCCGAACTCGTTCCGGGCACGGCACGCAAGGCCCACGCCCTCAACATCGTCCTGCCCAACTAACTGGCAATAGATGTCGTTTTGAGCCCGCAAAACGACATCAACTGCGAGTCAGTTGGGCGTGGGGGTCAGACCCACTCGGCGGATCGCACCAGGATGCAGCCGGAGTCGGGGCAGAACACGATGTCGTCCTCGGCGGCGGCCTTGATCTCGGCCAGGTCGCCGGGGCTCAGCTGCATGCCCGACCCTTCCGAGGTGCCATGGAAGAGCCTCGCCGCGCCCACTCCGCGGCGGGCCAGCGTCTTCTCGTAGACCGCAAGCATTCCGGTGTCCAGCCCCGCGGCGAAGCCCGTCCGCTTGCCGGCCACCTCATTCTCCTCGGCGGCGACCTCGGCCAGCGCGGCGTCGAGCTCGGCCCGGATCCCGCCGAACGAGCCCTGGATGTCGTCCACGATAGTCTGCTGCGCCGCCTGCCGTTCGCGCAGGCCGTCCAGCCGTTCCAGGACCTCCAGTTCAACGTCCTCCAGGTCAGACCGGCGCTTGTTGAGCGAGGCAATGTCCTTCTGCAGGGCGACGAGGTCCTTGGACAGGCCGGTACCGCTGTTGAGCCTGGCCTCGTCCCGTTCGATCCGGGTTGCCACCTGCTCCACATCCGCCTCGGCCCGCTTCAGTTCCGCTTCGGCGTCGTGGACGGCGAGTTTCGCGGCTCCCAGTTCCCCGTTGGCAACGCCAAGGGCGGCCTCAAGATCGATGATCCGGGGATCAGCCTCAAGGCTGCGGCGGCGGTTGGAGAGTGACTTCAGCCGGGCGTCCAGGCCCTGGAGCTCGAGCAACTTCAATTGTTCCGCCGGTGCTGCCTTGGCCACGTTTTACCTCCGCTTGATCCCATCCGGCCCGGGGCCGGCACCCCTGTGGGGTCTTCTAGACTCTAGCGCCTAACGCGCTCCCCAGCCTCGCTGCGCATCCCCACCGGCTCCCAAACCTCGCTGCGCTCGGCGCGGGCCCCTCGCCGGCGTGGGCCCTGCGACGGACTTCGCGCGCCAGGCTTAGCCGGGAGTGAGTATGAAGTCCCACGGGTCGCTGTTGGTGGTGCTGACCCGGACTTCGACGTCGAGGCCCTGGTCAGCGAGCACATTGCCCAGCGCCTCGGCGGCGGCCGGCAGCCACAGCCATTCGCTGGCGAAGTGCGAGACATCGATGAGGTAGGGACGGCCGTTCACGGCAGCCTCCCTGGCTTCGGATGCCGGGTGGTGGCGCAGGTCTGCGGTGACGTACAGGTCTGCGTTGCTGGCCCGGACCGCGTCGAAGAGGGAATCCCCTGCCCCGCCGCACACGGCAACCCGCTGTACGAGTCCGTCCTTGTCCCCGGACACGCGCACTCCGCCGGCCACCGAGGGGAGGATGCCGAAGACCCGTGCAGCAAACTCCCCCAGGGTGATTGACTCGTTGAGGTCCCCGACGCGCCCGATGCCTTCCTCCGGAAGGCCGTCGGCCGCCGGGGTCAGCGGCGATACGTTCTCCAGGCCCAGGGCGTCGGCCAAGACGTCGGAAACGCCGCCCACCGCTGAGTCGCCGTTGGTGTGGACCGTCAGCAGTGCCGTGCCGGACTCGATGAGGCGGTGGACCGCACGGCCCTTGGCTGTGTTGGCGGCAACCGAGGTGACACCCTTGAGGAGCAGCGGGTGATGGGTGATGAGCAGTTCCGCGCCCCACTCGATGGCCTCGTCGATGACCTCAAGCGTAGGGTCCACGGCAAACATGACGCGCGTGACTTCGGCGGACGGATGGCCGGCCACGAGCCCCACCTCGTCCCATGCCTCTGCAAGTGACTCCGGCCAGAGCTCCTCCACGGCCAGCATGAGCTGCCCCAGCGTTGCAGCGGCGGGTGACTCCGCGGCGTCGGGAGCGCCTTCCGGTTCCGCTGCAACGTCACTGTTCACAGGTTCCATACTCATATTTTTACCCTACAGTCGCCTCTGGCCTCTGCCCGGCATGTGACTCTAGGGTGGGCTGGGGGAATCATTACAGTGGCCCGGGGAATCATCGGCGCCTGCGAACCATTGAAGAGGACATGAAAACTTTTGTGCTTGGCGGGGGCTGCTTCTGGTGCCTGGACGCCGTCTACCAGAAAACGAAGGGCGTTACGTCGGTGGTTTCGGGATACACCGGCGGCCACGAACGCGACCCGGACTACTATTCCGTCTGCTCCGGCACCACGGGGCACGCGGAAGTGGTTGCCGTGACCTTCGATGAGGAGGTCATCCCGGCCGAGGTCATCCTCGACATGTTCTTCGCCCTGCACGACCCCACCACGCGCAACCGCCAGGGGTACGACGTCGGCACGCAGTACCGCTCGTCAATGTTCTATGAGACCACCGAGGAAAAGATCCTCTTCGAGGAGGCGATCGAACGGAACCAGGCACTATGGTCCCGGCCGATTGTGACCGAGGTCAGCCGGCTCCCTGTGTTCTATCCGGCGGAGAACATTCACCAGAACTACTACGCCAAGTTCCCGGAGCAGGGGTATTGCCAGGTCATTATTAACCCGAAGCTGGCCAAGGCACGGAAATATTACTCTGCATGGCTTAATGCTTAGCAGGGGCACTGACCCCATCGTTAGGCTGACCAAAGTATTCCCTCCTGAGAGATAGGCGCAAGTACACATGGCACGGATCTACGACGATGTAACACAGCTGGTGGGCGGCACCCCGCTGGTCAAGCTCAACCGCCTGACGGAAGGCCTGGACGCCACCGTTGCGGTGAAGCTTGAGTTCTACAACCCGGCCAACAGCGTCAAGGACCGTATCGGCGTCGCCATCATCGACGCAGCGGAGAAGTCCGGCGCACTGAAGCCCGGCGGAACCATCGTCGAAGGCACCTCCGGCAACACCGGCATCGCCCTGGCCATGGTGGGCGCAGCCCGCGGCTACAAGGTCATCCTGACCATGCCGGAAACCATGTCCACCGAGCGCCGTGTCATGCTCCGCGCCTTCGGTGCCGAGATTGTGCTGACCCCGGGCTCCGAAGGCATGCGCGGCGCCGTGGAGAAGGCCCAGGAAATCGTGGCCAACACCGAGAACTCCATCTGGGCCCAGCAGTTCGCCAACGAAGCCAACCCGGAGATCCACCGCAAGACCACGGCCGAGGAAATCTGGGAAGACACCGACGGCAAGGTGGACATCTTTGTCTCCGGCATCGGCACCGGCGGAACCATCACCGGCGTCGGCCAGGTCCTGAAGGAGCGCAACCCCGGCGTCCAGATCGTTGCCGTGGAACCCAAGGACTCCCCCATCCTCAACGGTGGTGCACCGGGCCCGCACAAGATCCAGGGCCTTGGCGCCAACTTCATCCCGGAACTCCTGGACACCAATGTCTACGACGAGGTCCTGGACGCCACCCTGGAGGACTCCGTGGCCGTGGCCCGCGAGCTGGGCGTGAAGGAAGGCATCCTCGGCGGCATCTCCTCCGGCGCCATCGTTTGGGGCGCCCTCGAACTGGCCAAGCGCCCGGAGAACGCGGGCAAGCTGATCGTGGCGGTCGTCTGCGACTTCGGTGAGCGTTACATCTCCACCGTGCTCTATGACGACATCCGCGGCTAGACCTTAGCCAGCTGCATTCCGTTTCCTGTAGAAAGATCTTTGTGGGTTTCTTCGCAAGACTTAAGGAAGACCTCGACGCCGCCCGGTCCCACGACCCGGCGGCTCGAGGTTCTTTTGAGAACTTTTTCGCGTACTCAGGGCTACACGCCATCTGGGCGCACCGCCTGACGCACAAGCTGTGGCAGAATCCGTCCACCCGGTTCCCGGCCCGGCTCATCTCGCAGCTCACCCGCTTCCTCACCGGCATCGAGATCCATCCCGGTGCCACCATCGGACGCCGCTTTTTCATCGACCACGGCATGGGTGTGGTCATCGGCGAAACGGCCGAGATCGGCGAGGACGTCATGATCTACCACGGCGTGACCCTCGGCGGCCGATCGCTCGCCAAGATCAAACGCCACCCCACCATCGAGGACCGCGTCGTGATCGGCGCCGGCGCCAAGATCCTGGGCCCCATCACCATCGGCCGGGACAGCGCCGTCGGGGCGAACGCCGTCGTGGTCAAGGATGCTCCGCCCGAGTCCATCGTCACGGGCATCCCGGCAAGCTGGCGCCACCGCGATGCTCAGCGCGAGACCAAGCCCGCCGTGGACCCGGCAGAGTACTACATCGAATACCGGATCTGACCCTGTTCTTAGGGCCGGATGTGCCCATTGGCTCCGGTTGTGCCCTTTGGGTCCGGCCGCCTCAGCGGGCGATGCGTTTCAGTACCGCCGTTACCGCGAGGTCGTAGACCCGGTCGGGCAGGAGCCGCCGCAGCGCCGTGATGGCGCGGGCGCCCCTGCCCACCGGGTAACGCGTCCGGGGACGGGCCGCCGTGGCTGCCAGCAGCACCGCACCGGCGACGACGTCGGGCTGGGTGGACGTGGCGGGCCTTTCCGTGGACGCCAGCACGGCTGCCATGTCCCTGGCTTGGGCCGCGTACGGCCCGCCGCCTGAGCTCGCCAGCAGCCCGTCGGCCGCAATCCCGCCCCACTCCGTAACGGTGCTGGCGGGTTCGATGATGGACACCCTGATCCCGTGCGGCTTCAGTTCCAGCCGCAATGCATCGCTGAGCCCTTCAACGGCGAACTTGGTGGCGTGGTACCAGGTGCCCAGCGGCTCATAGAACTTCCCTCCGATGGAGGAGATGTTGATAATCCTGCCCCGCCCTGCTGCACGCATTGAAGGCAGGACCAGCTGCGTCATCCGCGCCAGGCCAAAGACATTCACGTCGAACTGCCTGCGGCCCTCCGCCAACTCCATCTCCTCCAGGGCACCGAAGGAGCCGAAGCCGGCGTTGTTCACCAGGACATCGATCCGGCCCTGCTCCTGAAGCACCGCTGCCACCAGGCTTTGCATGGACGCGTCGTCCGTGACATCCAGTGCCCGAACTTTGATCCCGAGCGCCTTGAGCGGTTCCATCCTGTCCACCCGCCTGGCGCCGGCGTAGACGGTGAATCCGTTGGCGCTGAGCAGCTTGGCCGACTCGAATCCGATGCCGGTGGAGGCTCCGGTGACAATCGCTACGGGCTGTGGCACTCGGCACTCCTCGGGGTAATTCGGCTCAGGGCGGATCGGCGTCGTCGTCGTAAGAACGGCTGGAGCCGGACACACGAACGGCCGGCACCTCCCAGACTATCCGGGAGGGCCGGCCGTTCATGTGTTACACCGCGGGTGTGGCTAGTGGGTGTCCACTGCCTCGATCTCGGACTTGTCCTCGCCCCAGAGGGTGTGGAACGTGCCCTCGGCGTCGATGCGGCCGTAGGTGTGGGCACCGAAGAGGTCGCGCTGGCCCTGGATCAGGGCAGCGGCGACGCGCTCGCGGCGGAGGCCGTCGTAGTAGGCCAGCGAGGAGGAGAACACCGGCACCGGGATGCCCAGCTGGACAGCGGTAGCGACCACGCGGCGCCAGGCCGGAAGGGCTTCTGCGATGGCCTTGGTGAAGGCCGGGGCGAACAGCAGGTTGGCGGGCTTCTCGTCGGCAGCGTAGGCCTTGGTGATGTCCTTGAGCAGTTCGGCGCGGATGATGCAGCCGGCGCGCCACAGGGAGGCGATCTCGTCGAGCTTGAGGTCCCAGCCGTACTCCTTGGCGGCCGAGGTCAGCATGTCCAGGCCCTGGGCGTAGGAGACCAGCTTGGAGGCGTACAGTGCCTGGCGGACGTCCTCGACGAAGGTTTCCGGGATCTCGACGGCGATTTCCTCGCCGGCCAGCAGTTCCTGGCCGAGCTTGCGCTGCCCGGACTGGGAGGACAGAGCGCGGGCGAACACGGACTCCGCGATGCCGGAGACCGGTGAACCCAGCTCGAGGGCGGAGATAACGGTCCAGCGGCCGGTGCCCTTCTGGCCTGCGGCGTCCACCACGACGTCGACGAACGGCTTGCCGGTCTTGGCGTCCACGTGACCCAGGACCTCGGCGGAGATTTCGATCAGGAACGAGGACAGCTCGCCCTTGTTCCAGTCGGTGAAGATCTTGGACTGCTCAGCGGGCTCGATCCCGGCGCCGGAGCGGAGGAGATCGAAGGCCTCGCCGATGACCTGCATGTCGGCGTATTCGATACCGTTGTGGACCATCTTGACGAAGTGGCCGGCGCCGTCCGTGCCGATCCAGGCGCAGCAGGGCTGGCCGTCGACCTTGGCGGAGATCTTCTCAAGGAGCGGGCCCAGGGCGTCGTACGACTCCTTGGAACCACCGGGCATGATGGAGGGGCCGTTGAGGGCGCCCTCTTCGCCGCCGGAGACACCGACACCCACGAAGTGGAGGTCCTTCTTGGCCAGCGCGGCTTCGCGGCGGCGGGTGTCCTCGTAGTGCGAGTTGCCGGCGTCGATGATGATGTCACCGGCCTCCAGCAGCGGTTCGAGCTGCTCGATCACGGAGTCAACGGGCTTGCCGGCCTTGACCATGATCAGGACGCGGCGCGGCTTTTCGAGGGAGTTGACCAGTTCTTCAAGGGATTCAGTCCGGACGAAGTCGCCCTCGTGGCCGTGCTTTTCGAGCAGGGCGTCAGTCTTGCCGACCGAGCGGTTGTGCAGGGCAACCGTGAAGCCGTTGCGGGCAAGGTTGCGGGCCAGGTTGGCGCCCATCACCGCGAGGCCGGTGACACCGATCTGTGCTGACATCAAGAAACTCCAATTCAGTGTGTGCGACGTATGTGCAGGGGGTTCCGCATGCGTTGCGGAACACCCTCAGGAAAGCAGGCTGCTGAATAAAGCATATATATTCACGGACGGGGGCGAAAGCGGGTGACCACTCCTTGGACGCAAATCGCTCCATAAAGAGTCTATGATGCGCCCCTCCGGCGGCGTCCAGACACCCTTGGTCCGGGACAACAAAGCCTCCCGGCCCGATTATGCTTACCTCTATGTCAACCAGCCTCCACCACCGTGCCGTCGAGCACCTGGGTACCAGAATCGTCGACGGCAGCCTCCCGCCAGGTCACGTGATGCTGGCAGAGCAGCTGGAGGATGAACTGCAGGTCTCCCGGTCTGTGATTCGGGAAGCTGTCCGTGTGCTGCAGTCGCTGGGCCTGGTGGAAACCACGAAGCGCGTTGGCATCAAGGTCCTGCCGGCGCACCGCTGGAACCCGTTCGATCCGCTGGTGATCCGGTGGCGGCTGGCAGGGGAAGGCCGCGGCGCCCAGCTGCGTTCCTTGGCGGAACTCCGCTCCGCCGTCGAACCCGTGGCCGCCGAACTCGCTGCGGTCAACGCGCCGCAGGAACTGCGGCAGGAGCTGCTCAACGTGGCCGTGGCCATGCGCGAAGCAGGCCAGGCCGGCGACGTGCCGCGCTTCCTGGAGCTGGACATCCAGTTCCATTCCCTGCTGCTCAGCGGCTCCGGCAATGAGATGTTCGCCAACCTTGTGGGCCAGGTGGCCGAAACCCTGACCGGCCGCACCGTGCATGGGCTCATGCCCGACCGCCCGCGGGACCTCACGCTGCAGTGGCACCTGGATGTGGCCGAAGCCATCTTTGGCGGCCATGCGTCGGAGGCCCGCGAAGCGTCGAGCAGGATCATGCGCCGCACCATCTCCGAAATGGAGCCCGTGTGGGTGGAGCAGCCGAGGGTTTTCGTTCCGCTGCAACCACGCCAGCACTCGGCTTAGTTTCCTGTTCCTCCGAAGTTGAGGAGGACTTTGCCGGATTGGGCGGAGTCGCGGGCGGTTTCGAACGCGTTGAGGGCGTCGGTCACGGGGTAGTCGTGGGTGATGACCGGGCCGATGTGCAGGGTGCCGTCGGCGAGGGCGGTGATGACCTCGTCGATTTCGTCGTTGAACCGGAACGAACCTTTCAGGTCCAGTTCCCGGGTGATGGCCAGGGAGATCAGGACCGGCTGCGCCCCGGTGGGCAGCAGCCCGACCATGACCACGGTCCCGCCCCGGGCCGCGCCTTGAATCGCGGAGGCCAGGCCGTGGTGGTTCCCGGAGGACTCGATCACGACGTCGGCATGCACCGCGGCGATCGCCTCACCGTCGGTGGCGGTCAGGACCTCGTCCGCGCCCACCGCCGCGGCGATCTCCAACGGCCTGGCATGCATGTCCACCGCCACGATCCGGGCCGCACCCGCACGTTTCAGGACAGCCACGGCCAGCGCCCCGATCGGGCCGGACCCGATCACCAGCGCGGTCTTGCCGGCCACGTCCCCGGCCCGGGCAACCGCGTGCCACGCCACGGACGCCGGTTCGATCAAAGCCGCCGTCCGCAGATCCAGGGCTTCCGGGAGTTCCCGGAGCATCCGGACCGGCAGGGTCACGTACCGGCTGAACGCCCCGTCCGTGTGCGGGAACCGCGCCGCGGACCCCAGGTACGTGCACCCCGGAGACAGGTTCGGCCTGCCCGCCGGGTACCGGACCGTCCCGTCACCCGGGCCCGGGGTGGCCGGGTGCACCGCCACCGGCGTCCCCGCCACCGGCCCGGACCCGTCCGCGGCGGCCCGGACCACCCGGCCGGAAATCTCGTGCCCGAGGACCAGCGGCGCCTTCAGGATCGACTCGCCCGCCGCCCCGTGCAGCCAGTAATGCAGATCCGACCCGCAAATCCCCCCATACACGACCTCCACCACCGCCTCATCCGGTGCCGGGGTTTTCAGCGGGACCT
>NZ_JBHTSL010000032.1:0-57671 GCF_042795115.1 Arthrobacter sp. NPDC056493
CGCTGTCTCAGTACGCTTCGGTGCGATCCGGAGTGTGGCTCAGCCGGGCGCTGTTAGCGGGCGCTCCGGCTGCGGCTGGTCTTGCTGGTTGCCATGAGATTTCCCAGCAGCGTGTCGTAGAGCCCGGCCGCGGCCTTGGCAGAGTCGCCGGGCCAGTGGTGTACGGAATGCGCAGCGCCCTGGATCTGCTGCCAGTTGGCCTGCTCCGGGATGTGCGGAGACAGCAGGAGGTCGCCGAACATGGACTGCATCTCGGCGAGCCGGAACGCGTGCTCGGAGGACCCGGAGCGCACGCGGTTGGCCACGATGCCGGCGGGGGACAGGTTCGGCGCGAACTCCTGCCGGAACAGCTGGATGGCCCGCATGGTGCGTTCGGTGCCGGCAACGGAGAAGAGCCCGGGCTCGGCCACCAGCGCCACCTTGTTGCTGGCGGACCAGGCCATGCGGGTGAGGCCGTTCAGGGACGGCGGGCAGTCCACCAGGATGAGTTCGTAAGTATTCGCGCCGGCGAGCACCGCGGCGAGCCTGCGCAAATCGCGCTTGCCAAGGTCGGGCCGGTCGTAGATGCCGGTGTACGCGGACCCGACGGCGACATCGAGCACTGCTGGACCGGAGCCGTTGACGGCTACCCGGCTAATCCAGCCGCTGGGCACGACGTTCTCGGCGATCCTGGCCTTGCGCGGATTCTTCAGCATCCTGCCGATGTCCAGCTTGTCGCTGGGCTGCACCCCGAGGGCTGTGCTGGCGTCGGCATGGGGATCGAGGTCAACTACGAGGGTTGGGATGCCCGCGGCCAGTGCCGCAGACGCCAGTCCGGTTGTAACGGATGTCTTGCCGACACCGCCCTTGAGGCTGCTGATGCTGACTACTTGCACTTGATAAACCAATACCTAACGCCGGTTGCCGTGTTGGGGTACGTTCCGTTCCGGTGCTGCCGGAAGGTGCTCCAGGAACAGGGGCAGGCTTCCGCCGCCCCATTCATCATATGTTGACCTCGGCCGGAATCCCTTCTTATCGGGATCCGGGCATGCCTTCCCGGCCGGTTGGTCCGGTGTCGTTGTTCACCGCCGGCAATAGCTGCAGTGCTGCGGAAGCAAACGGTGGGGTAGGGCGGCGTTAAGGAGTTAAATACGGGCCCGGCCGTGAATATGGCCCGGACATGACGGATAATTCTGTGATGGTAGACACAATGATTTGTGTTTCGTCCGGCCCGTCTTACACACTGTGACCACTCACCGATCCACCCGCAATGATGCAGGAGAAGTATGTTTTCCAAGATTCTGGTGGCCAACCGCGGAGAAATCGCAATCCGTGCTTTCCGCGCTGGCTACGAACTGGGCGCCAAAACGGTCGCCGTGTTCCCCAATGAGGACCGTAACTCGATCCACCGCCAGAAGGCCGACGAGGCGTATCTGATTGGCGAAGAGGGACACCCCGTGCGCGCCTACCTGGACGTCGATGAGGTGGTGCGGGTTGCCAAGGAGTCCGGTGCGGACGCCATCTACCCCGGTTACGGCTTCCTCTCCGAGAACCCCGACCTGGCGCGTGCCGCCAAGGCTGCAGGCATCACCTTCGTGGGTCCGCCCGCGGAGGTCCTGGAACTCGCCGGCAATAAGGTGGCAGCACTGGAGGCCGCCCGCAAGGCCGGCGTCCCCGTGCTGAAGTCCAGCGCGCCGTCGAAGGACCTTGACGAGCTTATTGCTGCTGCGGATGAGATCGGTTTCCCCATTTTCGCCAAGGCCGTGGCGGGCGGTGGCGGGCGCGGCATGCGCCGCGTCGACACCCGCGAGGCCCTGCCGGAGGCACTGCAGTCCGCCATGCGCGAAGCCGACGCGGCCTTTGGTGACCCCACCATGTTCCTCGAGCAGGCCGTGCTCCGCCCGCGCCACATCGAGGTCCAGATCCTGGCCGACGCCGAGGGCAACGTCATGCACCTCTTCGAGCGTGACTGTTCCATCCAGCGCCGCCACCAGAAGGTCATCGAGATCGCGCCGGCCCCCAACCTGGACGAAGGAATCCGCCAGGCCCTGTACCGGGACGCCGTGAAGTTCGCCAAGGCCCTGAACTACGTCAACGCAGGAACGGTTGAGTTCCTCGTGGACACCGTGGGCGAACGCGCGGGCCAGCACGTCTTCATCGAAATGAACCCCCGCATCCAGGTGGAGCACACCGTCACGGAAGAGGTCACCGACGTCGACCTCGTCCAGGCGCAGATGCGCATCGCCGCCGGCGAGACCCTCGCCGACCTGGGCCTGTCCCAGGAGACCGTTTTCCTCAAGGGTGCCGCGCTGCAGAGCCGCATCACCACTGAGGACCCGGCCAACGGCTTCCGGCCCGACGTCGGAAAGATCACCGGCTACCGCTCAGCCGGCGGTGCCGGTGTAAGGCTCGACGGCGGCACCGTTTACTCGGGTGCCGAGATCAGCCCGCACTTCGATTCCATGCTGGTAAAGCTCACCTGCCGTGGCCGGGACTACCCCGCCGCAGTTGCCAGGGCGCGCCGGGCGCTGGCGGAGTTCCGTATCCGCGGTGTCTCCACCAACATCTCCTTCCTGCAGGCCGTCCTTGACGACGCCGACTTCGTCGCCGGCAACGTGGCCACATCCTTCATCGACGAACGGCCCGAACTGCTGAAGGCACGCGTCTCGGCCGACCGCGGCACCAAGCTGCTGACGTGGCTGGCCGAGGTCACCGTGAACAAGCCCAACGGTGAACTTCCGGTCCGCACCGATCCCGCGGACAAGCTCCCGGCCGTCGCCGGCGTGGAGGCGCGCCCCGGCTCCCGCCAGCGGCTGCAGGAACTCGGACCGGAAGGCTTCGCCCAGTCGCTGCGCGGGCAGACGGCCGTGGCCGTCACCGACACCACGTTCCGCGATGCCCACCAGTCCCTGCTGGCCACCCGCGTCCGCACCAGGGACCTGCTGGCTGCGGCACCCGCCGTCTCCACCCTTCTGCCGGAACTGCTGTCCGTTGAGGCCTGGGGAGGCGCCACCTACGACGTCGCCCTGCGGTTCCTCGGCGAGGATCCCTGGGACCGGCTCGCCGCGCTGCGCAAGGCCCTGCCGAACGTCTGCCTGCAGATGCTGCTCCGCGGCCGGAACACGGTGGGCTACACCCCGTACCCCGAGGAAGTGACCGAGGCCTTCGTCAACGAGGCAGCGGCCACCGGCATCGACATCTTCCGCATCTTTGACGCCCTGAACGACGTTAGCCAGATGGCGCCCGCCATCCGCGCCGTCCGGGCCACGGGCACCGCCGTCGCCGAAGTGGCACTGTGCTACACGGGCGACATGCTGGACCCGAACGAGACGCTCTACACGCTGGACTACTACCTGGGCCTGGCGGACAAGATCGTCGAAGCGGGCGCCCACATCCTTGCCATCAAGGACATGGCTGGCCTGCTGCGTCCGGCGGCCGCCGCGAAGCTCGTCTCGGCATTGCGGGAACGCTTTGACCTGCCGGTGCACCTGCACACCCACGACACCGCAGGCGGCCAGCTCGCCACGCTGCTCGCGGCAGTCGATGCAGGCGTGGATGCCGTGGACGTCGCCTCGGCGTCCCTGGCCGGCACCACGAGCCAGCCGTCGGCGTCGGCCCTGGTTGCCGCCCTGGCCCATACGGAACGCGACACCGGGCTCAGCCTGGCCGCCGTCAGCTCCCTCGAGCCGTACTGGGAGGCCGTGCGCAGGGTCTACGCTCCGTTCGAGTCGGGCCTGCCGGGCCCGACCGGCCGCGTGTACCAGCACGAAATCCCGGGCGGGCAGCTCTCCAACCTCCGCCAGCAGGCCATCGCGCTTGGCCTGGGCGAGCGCTTCGAAGCGATCGAGGACATGTACACGGCTGCCGACCGGATCCTGGGCCACCTGGTCAAGGTGACCCCGTCGTCGAAGGTTGTGGGCGATCTTGCCCTGCACCTCGTGGGCCTCAACGCGGACCCGGCCGACTTCAACGAGAACCCGCAGAACTACGACATCCCGGACTCCGTCATCGGGTTCCTGTCCGGCGAGCTGGGCGATCCTCCCGGAGGCTGGCCGGAACCGTTCCGCACCAAGGCCCTCCAGGGCCGCAGCATCAAGGTGCGCGACGCCGAACTGAGCGCCGAGGACAGCGAGGCTCTCCGCGGTGACTCGAAGACCCGCCAGCAGACGCTGAACCGGCTGCTCTTCGCCGGTCCGACCAAGGACTACCTCAAGAGCAGGGAGACGTACGGCAACGTTTCGGTTCTGGACACCCGTGACTACCTCTACGGCCTGCAGCGCGGCGAGGAGCACGTGATCCAGCTCGAAAAGGGTGTCCGCCTCATCGCGTCCCTGGAAGCTGTGTCCGAGCCGGACGAGAAGGGCATGCGCACGGTCATGTGCACGCTGAACGGCCAGTCCCGCCCCGTCTCGGTGCGCGACAAGTCCGTGGTCAGCAACGTGAAGACGGCCGAGAAAGCGGACGCGTCCGTCCCGGGGCACGTCGCAGCTCCCTTCGCAGGCGCTGTGACGGTCACCGTCAAGGCGGGCGACGCCGTCAACGCCGGCGACACCGTTGCCACCATCGAGGCGATGAAGATGGAAGCATCCATCACGACGCCGGTGGGCGGCAAGGTGAGCCGGCTGGCCATTTCCGCTGTGGAACAGGTCCAGGGCGGTGACCTGCTGATCGTCGTCGAATAGGCGACTGGTGACCAGCTGACCGGCGACTGGATGACCGCTGGATAGCCTGCAGGGTGGCCAGCGGCCGCCCTGCAGGTAGGGTGGAAAACAGAAAAAGGTTGTGGGGACGGCGCCAAGCCGCCCCCACAGCCATTTCCGAACCCCACGGGCAGCCGGAACCCGACCGGAAGCCAGTAGAAAACAGAGCGGAAGCCATGACGCAGACCAATACGCCCAGACCCGGCCCGCGCCCCGACCGGATCCCCTCTATCGCCAAAGACAGCGAGGCCGAGGTTGCGGGCGAGGCAGGGACCAGTCCGGCCGGCGTGGCGCCGACGGGGGACATCAGTGTGGTGACTGTTTCCGACGCCCAGGACCGCTCTTCCGCCGGTTCGCTCTCGGCAGTGACTGGCGTGGTGCAGCAGGGAACGGCGTCATCGGCCATGCCCGTCGTGACGGCGGGACCCGGCGGCTTCAGCGCGGGCGGCGTCAACACAGGCGAGGTCAGTGCAGGCGATAATCACGAAGCAGGCGCAGCCGCCGCGGATACCGAGGCAGCCGGCACCGGGTCGGCAGGCGTAGCCGACCCGATTGCCGGCGAATCAGCTGCCGCCGACTCAGCTGCCGCCGCTGTACCGGCGCCGGCTGACGAAGCCAAGGAGCTCCCCGGGCGCCGTGAACGTCCCGAGGGACCCGAGCCCGCTGCCGCCCTGACCGCCGACCGTCTCCTCACGAGGTCCGCGGCCGCACCGGTTTCGGGCTGGCGCCGGTGGCTCTACCAGGCAAGCCTGGGCTACGTGAACCTCGGCGACTCGGACCAGGTCCGCATCCAGCGGGCCATGGAGCACCGCATCGCCATGCGGCTGGGGGAGCGGACCCGGTACGTGCCGGTGCTCTCGCGCAAGGGCGGAGTAGGCAAGACCACCGTCACCACGCTGCTCGGTATGGTGCTGGCGGAGCTGCGTGAGGACCGGGTCATCGCGATGGATGCGAATCCGGACCGCGGCACCCTCTCGGACCGTTCGCCGGGCAGGGCCGATTTCACGGCCCGCCAGCTGGTGAAGGACAGGTTCACGGTTAACTCGTTCGCACAGTTGTCCAACTACACGGCGCGGGACGGTTCACGCCTCGATGTGCTCGCCTCTGACACGGATCCCATGGTGGCGCACGCCTTCGACGACGCCGATTACCGCGCCGTCACCGACATCCTGGGCCGCTACTACTCGATCGTGCTGACCGACTCAGGCACCGGCATGGTGCATTCGGTCATGAAGGGCACGCTGGAAAAGGCCGACGCCGTGGTGCTCGTCTCGGGCGGCAGCGTCGATGAGGCGCGGCTCGCGTCCGAGACGCTGTCCTGGCTTGAAGCCCACGGCCGCCAGGATCTCGTCGCCAAAGCAACAGTGGTCATCAACATGGCCGCCGGCGACCGCACCCTGGTCAACATTGACGAAATCGAGCAGCACTTCCTGTCCAGGGTCCAGAATGTGGTGCGGATTCCGCATGACCGGCACCTGGCGGAAGGCTCGCGGATCCGCCTCGGCCAGCTGAAGCCGGCAACCCGCGCCGCCGCCGTGGAGTTGGCCGCGCTGGTGGTGGACGAGCTGCAGCAGGCCTAAGCCCCCGCCGTCGGGGGAGTTTTTGTCCACTTATCGGCCTCCGGAGGCCCCGGAAGTCGCGACAGGTGGACAAAAACTCGGGTGGGGATCGAGTCCCGGCTAGGCGCGGGTGGGCTTCGGCGACTTGTACATGTCGTCGATGACGCCTTCGAAGTCCTTCATGACCTGGGCGCGCTTGACCTTCATGGACGGGGTCAGGTGGCCGGAGGCTTCGGTGAAGTCGCTCGGCACGATCCGGAAGGACTTGATGGCCTCCGCCTGTGAGACCGACTGGTTGGCCTGGTTGATGAGCTCCTGCACGGCGGCCTTAACCTCGGCGTGCCCGGCGGCGTCGGCCAGGGATGTTTCCGCCGGCAGTCCGTGGCGCTGCAGCCAGCCCGGGAGGGCTTCCTCATCGAGAGTCACGAGGGCGCCGATGAACGGGCGGTTGTCGCCCACGACCAGTACCTGCGACACGAGCGCATCAGCCCGGATCTGGTCTTCGAGCAGTGCGGGAACCACGTTCTTGCCGCCGGCGGTGACGATGATTTCCTTCTTCCGGCCGGTAATCAGCAGGTAACCGTCCTCGTCGAGCTGGCCGATGTCGCCGGTGCGGAACCAGCCATCAGCGAACGACTCCTCGGTCAGGTCCGGGCGCTGGTAGTACCCGCGCATGACGCAGGCTCCCTTGACGAGGATCTCGCCGTCGTCTGCTATCCGGACGCTGTTGCCGGGAATCGGGGCACCGACCGTGCCGATCTTGATCCGCTCCGGCGTGTTGACACTGACGGGTGCCGTGGTTTCGGTGAGGCCGTAGCCCTCCAGGATCTGCAGGCCGATGCCCTGGAAGAAGTGGCCCAGACGCTCGCCCAGCGGGCCTCCGCCGGACACCGCATGGGCCACCTCGCCGCCCATCGCGGCGCGGAGCTTGCCGTAGACGAGCTTGTCGAAAATGGCGTGCCGGAGCTTCAGGCCCAGGCCGGCGCCGCCGGCCTGCCGTGCCCGCGAGTACGCGATCGCGGTCTCGGCGGCCTTGTGGAAAATGGCGCCCTTGCCGCCGTCCTCGGCCTTGGTGAGGGCCGAGTTGTATACCTTTTCGAACACGCGCGGAACGGCAAGGATGAACGTCGGCTTGTAGCTCTGCAGGTCAGGCAGCAGGTTCTTGATGTCAGGGGTGTGTGCCACGGTGACGCCGGCGGCCACGGCCAGGACCGAGATGAAGCGCGCGAAGACGTGCGCCAGCGGCAGGAACATGATGGTCCGGGACTGCTCGTTGACAACACCGCTGAGCGAGGTGGCGAGGGCGTTCTCGGACAGCTCCACGAAGTTTCCATGGGTGAGTTCGCAGCCCTTGGGCCGGCCGGTGGTGCCCGAGGTGTAGATGATGGTGGCGAGGTCGCGGAGTCCGGCCGAGCGGCGGCGGGCGTCGAGCTCCTCATCGCTGACGGCGGCGCCGGCCGCACGCACGGTGTCGAGCCCGTCCCCCTCCAGTTGCCACACGTGGGCCAGCGCCGCGAGGCCTTCTGTGGCGGCTGCCTGCCGGATGATGTGTTCGTGGTGGTCCGATTCGCCAAATGCGGCGACGGCACCGGAGTCGCCCAGGTTCCAGGCAACCTGGGAGGGGGAGGACGTTTCGTAGATGGGAACGGAAACGCCACCTGCGAACCAGATGGCGAAGTCGATGAGTGCCCACTCGTAGCGGGTCCGGGACATGATGCCCACCCGGTCGCCCGCACCGATGCCGCTGGCGATGAGCCCCTTGGCGAGGGCGGACACGTCGGCCAGGAACTCCCTGGCCCGGATGTCCTGCCATTGGCCGGCGGAATCGAGGCGCGAGAACAGGGCAGGGTTGGACGACTTTGCCGCCTGACGCAGTACAAGGTCCGTGATGTTGCTGTCCAGAGGTACGTTCGCCAAGGGCGGAACGCTGAATTCGCGCACGTTAGCTCCTTTGATATCCGTTGGCCGCAGCGGGTAGTCCTAACCTTAGTACGTCACCGGACGAGGGCCGGCAGATCCAGGTTACCCGTCAGTAACTTTACGGGGGCGGGCTGCAGGCCGCCAGTGTGCCGCACGTGTCGCTGGTGTGTCGCACCTGCGAAGACGCCCTGTGGCGACACCTAGAATGAGGGACTATGCAGCCCTCCCCGCCCAACGAGCAGCCAGCCCCGCCCCTCGATTCCGGCCGGAGCGGACTGGCGGAGGGATGGGCGTCCCGGGGCGCGGCGTCGGGGCGCTCAAGGTCGCGGCGCCCTGTGCCGGGATACGGCGGCCAGCTGGCGGGCCGCCGCCTGTTGCGGCAGCAGCTGCGGCTGGGCCGCCGGGGACTTGCCATCGGCATCGACATTGGCGGCACCAAGGTTGCCGCCGGCGTGGTGGACGCCGAGGGCCATATCCTGCGCGAGGCCCGGCGCTCCACGCCGGGAAGCGATCCGCGTGCCGTGGAGCGCGTCATCGTGGAACTGGTTGAGGAACTGAGCGCCGGTGCCCGTATCAGATCGGTGGGCATCGGCGCCGCCGGCTGGATGGATCTCGACGGCGGTACGGTGCTGTTCAGCCCGCACCTCGCCTGGCGGAACGAACCGCTCCGCGAAAACCTGCAGCACCTGCTCCGCCGCCCCGTCATGCTGGTCAACGACGCCGACGCCGCGGCCTGGGCCGAGTGGCGCTTTGGTGCCGGACAGGGACAGGACCGGCTGGTCTGCATCACCCTCGGCACCGGCATCGGCGGAGCCATGGTGATGGACGGGCACGTTGAGCGGGGCAGGTTCGGTGTGGCGGGGGAGTTCGGCCACCAGATCATCATGCCGGGCGGACACCGGTGCGAATGCGGCAACCGCGGCTGCTGGGAACAGTACGCCTCGGGCAACGCCCTTGGCCGGGAGGCCCGGGAACTCGCCCTGGCGAACTCGCCGGTGGCCCAGGAACTGCTCAAGGCCGTCGACGGTAGCCCAGAGCGCATCACCGGAGCGACGGTAACCGAACTGGCCATCGCCGGCGACGCCGCCTCCCGTGAACTCCTCGAGGATGTTGGGAACTGGCTCGGGCTGGGGCTGGCCAACCTTGCCGCCGCCCTCGATCCCGGGAAGTTCGTGATCGGCGGCGGTCTGTGCGCCGCCGGCGAACTGCTGGTGGCCCCCGCGCGCAAGGCCTTCGCCCGCAACCTCACCGGCCGGGGATTCCGTCCGGCCGCAGAAATCGACCTGGCCGCCCTGGGGCCCAACGCCGGCCTGATCGGCGCTGCCGACCTGTCCCGGGCAAGCAGCCGCACGCACCGCTGACCCGCACGCACCGCTGACCGCGGCATCAGACCCGGGCGCCGTCGTCGTTCTCGTCTTTCTCCTGCGGCAGCCTCATGATCAGATACACCACAGCACCGATGAAGACGGCCACCATGCCGAGGATTGCCAGCAGCGGCGCGGAGCGCCAGAACATGGACGACAGGACCAGCGCCACCGGGGCGCCCACGGCACCCAGCCAGGCGAGCATCGTCAGCGGGTCAGTCGCCGAGAGCTTGGGGGGCTCCTCCGGGACGAACTCGCCGTCGTCCTCCTCCACGCTGTAGTCGCGCGGATCCCCGGCGCCGGCCGGAACGTCAGCCTGCCCGGACCGGGCGGTCTTCCCACGTTCGGCGGCCTTGGCCTGCTCGGCAGCCCGCTGCCGCTCGGCGGCTGACAGTTCGCGGGGCGCCCGCGGCGCCAGGCCCAACGGGTCGAAGTCGGTGAAGCGTTTCGCCGCACTTTCCGCGCCGGAACCGGCGTCCGCCTGTTCTGCCGGTGCAGAGCCTTCTGCGGGCGCAGGGCCTGCTGCCGGTGCAGGGCCGGCACCGTCGGCTGCGTCTCCGCTGGCAGCCGTGCTGTGCCGGGGACCGCCGTGATGGTGCGGGGGTCCCGGGGCGGTGGATTCCGCGGCGCCGGGGAATCCGGCGGCATCCGGGGCGGGGGTATCGCCCGTGAGCCTGGCCACCAGGTCGAGCCAGACGGCGTCGTCCTGGTTGGCACTAGGATCGGATGAATTCGAATCGGGCCTATTCATCGGTGGCGCCCTTCTTGCTGGCTGTCGCGGAGTCGGCGGATCCCTGGCGGATGTCCGCCACTACGGAGCGGATAAAGTCCACTGAGCCGCTGAAGATCTGGTCGGCATCGTGGTCCAGCGTGGCCACGTGATAACTGTTGTCGAGCCGGGTGAGCTGCAGAGGGGCGTGGGTGAGCCCGCGCCGCAGGGCCGTGATGCTGGAATCGGAAACAACGTGGTCCACGGTGGAGCGGAACACGCGCACCGGCGCTGTGATGCGGGGCAGCAGCCGGACCGTGTCCTTGAACATCTTATTCAGTTCGTGGGCCGCTGCCACGGGGGTACGCGAATATGCGCCCTCGTCGACGCCCTGTTTCCGGATGTCGTTTGCAATGGCCGGCGTGCTCTTGAGGACCAGCTTGAGGATGCCGGCCAGCGGCGCGCGGCGGTCATCGATGACCAGCCCGGGGTTGACCACGATGGCTCCGGCCACAGGCCTGGTGGCGGCGAGGCGCAACGCCAGGGCTCCGCCCATGGACAGGCCGGCGGCGAAGACGAGGTCGCACTCGGACTCGAGCTCCAGGTAGGCGGCGTCCATCGCCCCATGCCACTGCTGCCAGCGGCTGCGGGAAAGCTCCTGCCAGGTGGTGCCGTGGCCCGGCAGCAGCGGCATCCTGACGGCAAAGCCGGCATCGGCAAAGGACTGGGCCCACGAACGCAGGCTGTGCGGACTGCCGGTGAACCCGTGGGACAGGGCGATGCCGACGGACGGCCCCTCGCCGGAAAAGGCGCTGCTGAACGGGCTGTGATCGGGAACTGTGGTCATGACTTCTCCGACGGTATGTGGCTTCGGGAATGCAGCTGGAAAAACCGGGCCGAGGACTCGAAGATTTCCTGGGCGTCCGTGTCCAGCGTAGCCACGTGGCCGCTGTTCCGAAGCGGCACCACGTCGAGGGCCGCCGAGGTGAGGCGTTTCCGGATCAGGCTGAGCGAGCTCGGGGGTACTACCGCGTCATTGACCGACTTGAAGACCAGCACCGGGGCCGTGATCCGAGGCAGACCACGGATGGCGGCAGCGAACAGCCGCTTCAACTGGTGAACCGCCGCCAGCGGCGTCACTGAGTAGTCGCCGTCGTCGGTGTGGGGCGCCGTCGGATTTTCCTCCGGTATGGGCACCGTGGTCCTTTGAATGTACTTCAGCAGGCCGATGATCCGGACCCGCCGGTCGTAGAAGCTCAGGCCGGGATTGACGACGGCGACGCCCGCTACGCTCTGGCGGGACGCGGTGAGCAGGGCGATCGCACCGCCCATCGAGAGGCCGGCCACATAGCATTCGTCTGTCCTGGCGGCCAGGTCCAGATATGCCGATTCGAACGCGCCGTGCCACTCGCGCCATCCTGTCCTGGCAAGATCCTGCCAGCTGGTCCCGTGCCCGGGGAGGAGCGGAACAGTGACGGCGAAGCCGCGCGCCGCCAAGTGTTCGGCCCACGGCAGGATGCTGAGGGGGCTACCGGTGAAGCCGTGGGAAATCGCGATTCCGATCCGCGCATTGGGTCCGTGTCCCGCGTAGCTGAAAGCCGCGGGCCTTGTACGGTCGCTGCTTTCTGTCATGGAACCATCGTGTCACTGTTCCGGACAATTCTCACTAGAGTTAGGGTTGCATTGCAGTGCCGCCGGGCCCTCTGAACGCCCCGGCGGTAGCCTTCCGGAGAGGTACGACACGTGTTCTATTGGGTCATGAAGCGGATCTTCCTGGGGCCGGTGGTCCGCACTCTTTTCCGGCCGTGGGTCAAGGGGCTGGACAACATCCCGTCCGAGGGTGCGGCCATTATTGCCTCCAACCACCTCTCATTTTCGGACTCGATCTTCATGCCGCTGATGGTGCCGCGGCCCGTCATTTTCCTGGCCAAATCCGAGTACTTCACGGGCACCGGGCTCAAAGGCCGGCTGACCGCCATGTTCTTCCGGCTGACCAACCAGCTCCCCATGGACCGTTCCGGCGGGGCGGCCTCGGCGGCCTCACTCGAGGCGGGCATGGACGTACTGACTCACGGGGGGCTGCTGGGCATCTACCCCGAGGGCACACGCAGCCCCGACTCACGGCTCTACCGCGGGAAGGTGGGGGTGGCGCGGCTGGCGCTCAAGGCCGGCGTCCCCGTCATCCCGGTGGCGATGATCGGAACGGACAAGGTCCAGCCCATCGGCAAACGGCTGCCGAACATCCGCCGGATCGGCATGATCTTCGGGAAGCCGCTGGACTTCAGCAGGTATGAAGCCCTGGCGGAGGACCGGCTGATCCAGCGGTCCGTCACGGACGAGATCATGTACGAACTCATGCGGCTCTCCGGACAGGAATACGTGGACGAGTACGCCTCGGTGGTCAAGCTCAGGCTGGCGGGGAAGCCAGGCGAAGAGCCGGGGGACGCCGGTTCGTCCCGGTCCGCCTAGGTGGCGGTGCCGGACCGCATCTGTGACGGCGCGGCCGGGCGCATGACAGTCCGGGTGTCCCGAAGCCCGTCCGGCCATCTACTCTTAGTAGTGTGACTGAGCTATCTGCAAAACCTGCCTCTTCCCTGACCAGCACTTCACAGAGCGGTGCTGCCAACTATCCGGGACTCGACAACTGGCGGGACCTTCCCATTTCGCAGCAGCCGAGCTGGCAGGACTCCGAGGTCTTCAGCGCATCCGTCAAGGAACTGTCGGCGCTCCCGCCGCTCGTTTTCGCCGGTGAGGTGGACATCCTGCGCGAGCGTCTTGCCGCCGCAGCCCAGGGCAAGGCCTTCCTGCTCCAGGGCGGTGACTGCGCGGAGACCTTTGAGGGTGCCACGGCGGACAAGATCAGCGCCCGCGTGAAAACGATCCTGCAGATGGCGGTGGTCCTCACTTACGGTGCGGCGATGCCCGTCATCAAGATGGGGCGCATGGCCGGCCAGTTTGCCAAGCCGCGTTCGTCCAACGACGAGACCCGCGACGGCGTGACGCTGCCGGCCTACCGCGGCGACATCGTGAACGGCTACGACTTCACCCCCGAGTCGCGGGCCCACGACGCCAGCCGCATGCTGCGCGCCTACCACACCTCCGCTTCCACGCTGAACCTCATCCGGGCCTTCACCCAGGGCGGCTTTGCGGATCTCCGCCTGGTCCACACCTGGAACAAGGGCTTCACCGAGAACCCTGCCCACGCGCGCTACGAGTCGCTCGCACGCGACATAGACCGTGCCATCAAGTTCATGGCATCCTGTGGCGCCGACTTTGAAGCCCTCAAGCGGGTTGAATTCTTTGCCAGCCATGAGGCACTCCTGCTCGACTACGAACGTGCCCTGACCCGCATCGACTCCCGTACCGGCCTGCCCTACGGCACCTCCGGCCACTTCCTGTGGATCGGCGAGCGTACCCGCGAACTGGACCACGCCCACGTGGACTACCTGTCCCGGGTCCGCAACCCGATCGGCGTCAAGCTGGGCCCGTCCACGTCCGGTGACGACGCGCTGCGCCTCATCGACAAGCTGGACCCCAACCGCGAACCCGGCAGGCTCACCTTCATCACCCGCATGGGTGCCGGCAACATCCGCGAAAAGCTCCCCGCGCTCGTGGAGAAGGTCACCGCCTCCGGCGCCCAGGTCCTGTGGGTTACGGACCCGATGCACGGCAACACCGTCACCTCACCCAACGGCTACAAGACCAGGAATTTCGACGACGTCATTGACGAGGTGCGCGGGTTCTTCGAAGTGCACCATGCACTGGGGACGGTTCCGGGCGGCCTGCACGTCGAGATGACGGGGGATGACGTCGCCGAGTGCCTCGGCGGAGCCGACCCCGTCGACCAGGAAGCGTTCCTCGACCGCTACGAGTCGGTCTGCGACCCCAGGCTGAACCACATGCAGTCGCTGGAGATGGCGTTCCTCGTGGCGGGCGCCCTGACCCGTCGCTAAGAGGCACTGCGGCACACCTGACTGCACCAAGAAAGACCGGCCCCGGGAATTACCGGTGCCGGTCTTTTCGTTCGTCGTCCCGGCTACACCACGGTGAGGGTGATGACAGAGCCTTCGGGCACCTCGGTGTCCACAGGATCCTGGTCCCGCACCGTGCCGAAAAATCCGCCGAGGATTTCGTTGACGCGGACTTCGAACCCGCGCTTCTCCAGGGCTTCGCGGGCCACCCGGACCTGCTTGCCGATATAGTTGGGCACCTTCACGAGCTTGGGTCCCTCGGAAATCGTCAGGGTCACCGTTTGGCCTCTGGTCAGGGTCCCTGAAGCAGGGTCCTGGCTGACCACTGCGCCCTTCGGAACGGCCTTGTCGTGCACCGTTTCGTCGGCGAAGACCGCTTTCAGTCCGGCCGCTTCGATGGCACGGAAGGCGGCGTCCTGGTCCTGTCCGCGCACGTCCGGCACCGGTATGGGCTGCGGGCCCTTCGAAACAGTGAGGCTCACCGGCGTCCCATGCCGCACGGCGGTTCCCGGGGCCGGAGCCTGGCCCAGCACCGTGCCGGCAGGGACCTCCTCGTCGAACTTTTCCGTGATCTTGCCGAGCGCCATCTCGGCACCGCTGAGTGCTTCCTTGGACGCCGCGAGCGTCTTGCCGGCCAGTTGGGGCAGCGGAAACAGCTGCGGCCCCTTGGACACGAACAGCGAAACCTGCTGGAATTTGCGGATTTCCGTGCCGGCGTCCGGTTCCGAACCCACCACGAGTCCGGCCTTGACGTCGTCGTCGAACACGTCCTGGGTGCTGGACTGGAAACCTGCGTCCCGGAGCAGTTGCTGCGCCTCAGCCACGGTCCTGTTCGCCACGGCCGGCACGGTGCCGGGGGAGCCCGGTCCCATGCCGAAGAACCACCCCGCCCCCGTGGCCAGAAGGGCCAGGATCACCAGGACCACAATCCAGAGCGCGCCCCTGCGCCGGGAATTGCCCTCCCGGAGCGTGCGGACGGGAGTGGCCGCGGCGCGCGACCGCTCTTTTTGTTCGTGGCGGTCCAGCTTCCGCTGCTCCCGCTTGTTCAGGGGCAGCGGGGCCGCCTCCCTGTCGTCGTCGTCGAATCCGTACGGTGGCAGGACCGGCCGTCGCGTTGAAGAGGCCGGTGTTGAAGAGCCGGGCGTTGAAGAGGCCGGTGTTGAAGAGAGCACGGTGGTCGGGTTGCTGGTGCGTGAAATGACCTCGGTCGGGCGGGCCGGGAAGCCATCATCGCCGTGAATCGGCGCCAGCAACTCGGTGTGGTTTGCCTGGTTACCCCGTGAAGCCTGTGCTTCCGGGCCTCCCTGGACGCCATGGCCAGGCGGGCTTTGTGGCACGCGGGACGGCATCCGGGCGGGTGCGGGGGGCGCGCCCAGGATGCGCGGGCCGGCGTCGTGTGCCGCACTTGCCACCGCGGCCGCCTGAACCGCTGCTGGGGGCTGCAGATCCAGTTCGGAATCGGTGAGGTTGGTCCGGATATGACGGAGTTCCGCCAGCAGGGCGTTGCCGTCCACCGGCCGTTGCTCAGGGTCGCTGGCGGTGCACCACTGCACGAGTTCGTCCACTTCCCCCGCGAGGCCTGGAGCCAGGGCGGAGGGGGCGTCCACGGCGGAATTCACGTGCTGGTAGGCCACCTGGATGGGGACCTCGCCGTCGAAGGGCTGGCGTCCCGTGAGCATCTCGAACAGCATGATGCCAGTGGAGTAAATGTCACTTCGTGCGTCGGCCGGCTTGCCGAGGACCAGTTCGGGCGAGAGGTACGCGACGGTGCCGATCAGGGCACCTGTGCTGGTTGACGTCGTCACGGCACGCGCGAGGCCGAAGTCGCCGATCTTGATCCTGCCATCGTCGGCGATCAGGACGTTCTCCGGCTTGACGTCGCGGTGGATCAGGCCGGCGGCATGGGCGGCCCCCAGGCCCTCCACCACCGGATCAATGAGTGCCAAGGCCAGCCGGGGGGACAGGGCACCCTTGCTGTTGATGACGTCGCGGAGGGTGTGCCCCTTGATGTACTCCATCACGAGGTAGGCGGTGTCTCCGTCGTGTCCCTGGTCGAGGACGCCCACCACATGCGGGTGTGAAAGCTTCGCGGCTGCCCGTGCTTCGCGGGCAAGGCGGTCGAGGAAATTGCCGTCGTTGACCAGGTGGGGATGCAGGACCTTCAGGGCAACATCACGGTCCAGCCGCTGGTCCGTGGCCACATAAACGGTGGACATCCCGCCGCGAGCCAACCTGGACTTCACCTGGTATCGGTTGTCCACCAGTGACCCGACGAGACTGCCTAAAGCGTTTTCCTGCACTCTTCGATACTAAGTGCTGCACGGAAACGGGTCCGAATCAACATGCGATCCGGACCCGTATCGTTATGCTCCCTGGGCTCGGAAATGCCGGCCCTGGGGTCAGTTGAGGACCTCAGCTGAAGGTCTTGCGGTGTGCCTTGATGGCTGCGACGTAGTGCTTGGTGTCCGTGTACATGCCGTGCTTGTTGACCGAGTACTGGCCCTGGTAGTAGCCGGCGATGGCGTAGTCCAGGTTCTTGCTGGTGCGGATCAGCTGGCGGATGATTGCGATGCCGGCGGTCGCATTGTCGTACGGGTCAAGCAGGTTCAGCTTCCGGCCCACGAGGTCCGATGCCCATTCGCCGGAGGAGGGGATGACCTGCATGGTGCCGATGGCGTTGGCCGGTGACACTGCACGCTGGTTGAACCCGGATTCCTGGTACGCGAATGCCTGCGCCAGCGCCGGATCCACGCCCATCCGCCGTGCCGTGTCCGCCACGATGGACTGCATCTGGGCCAACGACGGAACCGGCGAGGCGTTGAGCAGGGCCTTGTTCTTGTTGGCCGAACTCACCACGGCTGCCGGGTAGGTGTAGCCGAGGAAGGAACTGGGCACGAGCGGCGTGACGCTGGATGCCGGCTGGACGGAGCCGGCCTTCCCGGGGATGGCGAGCTTCTGGCCGGGGTAGATGATGCTGGAGACCTTCAGCCGGTTCGCCGACAGGATGTCCGCGAGCTTGACGCCGTGCCTGGCTGCGATGCCGGACAGCGTGTCTCCGGACTTGATGACGTAGGAGGCTGACCGGGTGGCGGCCGGTGCCGCAGCCTTGGCCGGCGTGGCCGCAACAGCCGTGCCGGCACCAAGCCGGATCTTCTGGCCCGGGTAGATGATCGATGTCACCTTGAGCCCGTTCCAGCTGAGCACCTGGGAGAGCCTGACGCCGTGCCGCCCGGCGATGCCGCCCAGCGTATCGCCGGACTTGACCGTGTAGGTCCGCGCAGCGGTGCTGGCGGGTGCCGCAGCCGTCCTGGCGGCCGGAGCCGCGGCCACCTTCAGCTTGATCCGCTGCCCGGGGTAGATCACGGAGTTCGACTTCAGGTGGTTGAGCTTCAGCACGGCAGAGGTGCTCAGCCCGTACCGGCCGGCGATGCCGCTGACAGTGTCCCCGCGGACCACAGTGTGGGCCGTCGGTGCGATGCGGGTGGGCTGAAGGCCCGACGGGATCGCGGCCGGGACCGATGCCGCAGGGATGATGCCTGCTTTGACTGCTGCTGCCTGGGCCTCGATGGCGGCGGCGAGTGTCGCGGGTACGGTTTTGGGCCGGGTATCGGCCACGGCGGGCTGGGCGACCGCAAGGGAGGAAAGCATGACGGCAGGGAGCGTGGCCGTCGTGGCCGCGATCAGGGGCAGGCCCGGCCGGGGTGACTGCTTGGTGGAGCGGGTCGTCGTCATGGGAAAGATCCTCTTCTCAGCGGCGAATGCTGTCGGTCATGCCAGTTGCTCGTGATACCAATGTTACTAAAGTTAATTGTGTTGCGAATGTTATCTATGTGAATCTCTCACGATTTGCCGGTTAGCACAAGAATTGGATTTGAGCCGGAAAATCTGCCCGGCTGGGAGTGTCGCGCTCGAAAATGGCGCGGGCGCAGACGTGCGCTGTTCCGACTAGGCTTGCGGGCGCCCGCCGTGGCAACCTTGACCCGTGAGTACTGTAGAAACCCTTGTAGGCGACTGGCTGCCACTGCCCGACGTTGCCCAGTTGCTGGATGTGTCCATTACCAAAGTCCACGGGCTCCTTGACGAGCGCGCGCTGGCGGCCCTGCGGATCGGCGAACGCCGGATCCGGTCGGTGCCCGCGGCTTTCCTCCAGGACGGCCACGTCGTGGACAGTCTCAAGGGCACGATTGTGGTGCTGGCAGACGCAGGCTTCTCGGATGAGGAGCTCATCGGCTGGCTTTTTACCCCTGACGAGTCACTGCGCGGGCGGCCAATTGATGCCCTCCGTGAGGGGCGCAAGACCGAAATCCGCCGTCGGGCCCAGTCCCTGGCCTGGTAGCTAACCTGGCCTGGTAAGAAAAATCTGGCCTGGCAGCTGACCAGGCCTGTAACGGGAACCCAGCCTGACAAACGGGCCGGGCGCGCCTATTAGGCGGCCCGGCTCACTGTCGCCTCGGCCAACCGCCGCAGCGCGGTCTTGGGGAGGTCGTCCAGGGGCAGCACCTCGAGGGCTGCGTAGGCCGCCGCTCCGAATTCCTCGATCAGCACTTCCGTGGCCTGCAGCGCCCCGCAGTCCGCGATGATCCGGCGGATTTCGGCCACGTCTTCCTCGCTCAGCTCGGGGCTGCCAAGCTTTGAGTCGATGAACGCGGACTCCTCGGGGGTGGCCAGATCCAGGGCGAAGGCCACGAGGACGGTCCGCTTGCCTTCCCGAAGATCGTCTCCTGCGGGCTTGCCGGTTGTGACCGGGTCGCCGAAGACGCCCAGGACGTCGTCGCGAAGCTGGAAGGCCTCGCCCAGGGGGAGCGCGAAGGCGGAGTAGCCCCGGAGCAGTTCGTCCGATGCCCCGCCAAGCGCCCCGCCCAGGGCGAGCGGATGCTCCGTCGAGTACTTGGCCGACTTGAAGCGGATGATCGACTGGGCCCGGCTGACGGCGCCGGCGCGGTCCCGGACCGGACCGGCCACCTCTTCGAGGATGTCCAGGTACTGGCCGGCCATGACCTCCGATCGCATGAGGTTGAAGATCAGCCTTGCCCGGCTTCCTGAGGCCGCCGTTTCGCCGATGTCGGTGAAGGCTTCCTCGCTGAAGGACAGGCAGAGATCGCCGGCCAGGATGGCTGCGGCGTGCCCGAAGCGTTCACTGTCGAGGGCCCAGCCCTGGGACTCGTGGAGCTGGCTGAACCGGCGGTGCACGCTGGGTCCGCCGCGGCGCGTGTCCGACCGGTCGATGATGTCGTCGTGGATCAGGGCCGCGGCCTGGAAAAGCTCCAGCGCGGCGCCCGCTGTGATGATGTCCTCTGCCGAGGACGGGCCACCTGCTCCGCGCCATCCCCAGTAGCACATGAGGGCGCGCAGCCGCTTTCCGCCGGTGACCAGGTTGGAGATGGATCCCATGATGGGATCGATGTCGGGCGAGATCGCCGTCATGATCGACTGCCGGGTAGTCAGAAAGTCCGTGAGCTTTCCCGCGACGGCGGCCACGAAGTCCGCCTGCTCCACGCGAAGCTGCTCGGCCACCATCACTTGACGGAGTCCGGCGTCACGTTGGCGCCGATGGTGAAGGTGGAAACTCCGCCGGTTGCGGGGACAGCGATGTTGACTGTCTCGCTTCCACCCCGCACGAAGTCCTTGGACGCCACGCTGCCCACCGTGTTGCCGGGCACGGCCTTGAAGCCCTGTGCTTCCAGGGCCTTGGTGTAATAGGCGACGACGGCGGCCGGCTTGGCGGCGGTCGAGCCCACCAGGGCGGCGGTGGCCGGGGATGTTGACTTGTCGAAGCTGCTGGCCACCACTTTTGCCCCTGGCATCACGGGTAGCAGCTTTGACGGGAAGCCGGCGACGAGCGCTCCCACGGTGGCTGACGTGCCCGGCGCTGCGCTCGGGCTGGCGGTTGTGGCCGCGGACGCCGTGGCAGTCGCCATTGCGGACGAGGGGGTGGGTGCCGTTGCTGCGGGCGCTGCGGAGCCGGGTGCCTGTGCCGTGCAAGCTGACGCCGCCGCCACTATGGCCGCTCCAGCGGCGAGCAGCCCGAGGCGGGCAGGCAAGAGCGTTCCAATGACCTTCACAGGTGCGGTCCTCCTGGATGTTGGTGCCGGATTCAGCCTCCAGTTTAGTCAGGTGCAGGGCATAGGATTGCAGGTGTGGGGCCGGACGAAGACAAAGAGCAGGCGGAAGCGCGGCTGCGGGAGCTCCGGCGGGCGAGCATCATGCACGTCGACATGGACGCGTTTTTTGTCTCGGTGGAACTTCGCGGCCGCCCGGATCTGCGCGGCCGGCCGGTCATAGTGGGCTTCCCGGCGGAGCGTTCCGTTGTGCTTTCCGCTTCGTATGAGGCCCGCAAGTTCGGCGTGAAATCCGCAATGCCCATGGCCGTGGCCCGCCGGCTGTGTCCGCAGGCCACCATCATCGAGCCCAGGCACAAGCTGTACTACGAAGTGTCCGGGCAGCTAATGGCCATATTCGGGTCCATCACCGAGCTCGTTGAGCCGCTCAGTGTTGACGAGGCATTCCTTGACGTCGGCGGCGCGATCCGCAGGCTCGGTCCGCCGCTGGAGATCGGGCAGCTGATCCGGCGACGGGTCGCCAGCGAGCTCGGCATCACTGCGTCGGTGGGGATTGCCGCCAGCAAGTTCGTTGCCAAGATCGCCTCCACCCGGTGCAAGCCGGACGGCCTGCTGCTCATCAGGCCGGAACAGACCGTGCCATACCTGCACAGCCTTCCGGTCAATGCCCTGTGGGGTGTCGGGGGAAAGACGGCGGAGGTGCTGGCCCGAATGGGTATCCGCACCGTGGCGGACGTCGCCGCGACGCCGGTTTCCTCGCTCAAGAAGGTGCTGGGCGCCACCGGCGAGCACGTCCACCGGCTCTCCTGGGGTATCGATGGCCGGGCGGTCACCCCCGTGCGGGTTGAGAAAAGCATCGGAGCAGAGGAGACGTTCGCCGCGGACACGGCGGACGATGCCCTGCTGCACAGGGAGCTGCTGCGCCTGTCCCACCGCACAGCCGAGCGGCTCCGCGCTTCCGGGCTGGTGGCCCGGACGGTGGCGCTCAAGCTGCGGTACGCCGATTTCTCCACCGTGACCCGAAGCCGCACTGTCCACACGCCACTGGACAGCGCACAGCTTATCTATGCCGTGGCCATCCAGTTGCTGGAGTCGCTCGGCAGCCGGCCTTTGACGGTCCGGCTGGTGGGTGTCCGTGCGGAGCAGCTTGAAGCGGCCGCCCAAACGTCACTCCAGCTGAGCCTGGACAGGCGCGACGATAACTGGCGTGCCGCTGAACAGGCACTGGACAAAGTGGCGGAGAAATTCGGCAGCAAGTCCGTGCTTCCGGCCCGGCTGCTCGAGCCGGGGAGCGGCAACTCCCGGCGTGATTCCGCCTGACGTGATTCCGGCGACATCGGCCTGGGCGGGAAAACGTGTTCATGGCCGCAGATCCGTGTCAGTTCAAGGCACCAGGCACTGTTGCCGCCCGTGAACAGCGTCTTTCAGAACAGCGCCCAACAAACTATCCTTATAGATACAAAGATTTCGAACGTCTGGACATGTGTGGATCACCTGACCCGCCGCGTCAGTATGCTTGAATTCCTGGATCTGCCGAGGTTGGCAGGCCGGGAACCTGGATAGCATGCCGGTCGTTGACGAGGCAGGAACAACCGGTTCCGGCCTGTCTGGACGTTGGCCTACTTAAGGAGGTCGTGATGCCGCTCTCGGAGCACGAACAGAAGCTGCTCGAGCAACTCGAGAGGCAACTGCATGAGGACGATCCCAAGTTCGCCAATTCCATGGGCTCGGATCCCGGCCGCAGCTGGTCCACCCGGCACATCGTGATTGGCGTACTGGCCACATTGGCCGGGGTGCTGCTCCTCCTGGTGGGGGTCTCCCTCCAGAACATTTTCGTAGGGGTCCTCGGGTTCGTCGTCATGGGTGCCGGAGTTTACTTTGCCACGATGCGCAGCGTTGCGGCCGGCAAAGCAAAGACCGGCGGGCATGGCCGCAAGTCCAAGAGCAAGAGCTCCTTTATGAACAGCCTCGAAGAGCGATGGGACGAAAGGCGCCGCGGGGAGTCCTGAGCCCGCGCTCCACTTCCCGCCACCTCCGCTTCGTACCACCCTCCACATCGCACCACCGGGCCATCCCCGGTGGGCGCCAATACCCAGGAATGACCCGCTGCGGCGGGTCATTCCGCTTTAAGCCGCAGACCAGGTGCCCGGACCGGTGCTCCGTGGTCCCGTCTCGCACGACCGCCGCCGGCGGTCCGGCGCAATTCCCCTCCACTTTCCACCCCCGGCCAAAATCCCCGCCATTCCGCGGAAGAATGTTTGTCCAAACTGCAGAGAAATGCCCGCGCCGCGTTGACTGTGGGGAGAAGTGGAGTAAAGTGGAGCGCGTAAGAGGGTAGTGGCAGCGCGGGGGTTGTTCGGTTTCTGACGGCAGACGGGCGGTGGGACGTGTTCCTTGGGACACACTCGCCGCGTCTTGACGAAAAGGGCAGGATCATTCTTCCCGCCAAGTTCCGTGAGGAGCTTGCCGGCGGACTTGTTCTCACGCGAGGCCAGGAGCGCTGCATCTACGTCTTCAGCGAGCAGGAATTCGCGAGGGTACACGAGCAGATCCGGGAGGCTCCGATCTCTAACAAGCAGGCTCGTGACTACATCCGGGTTTTTCTCTCTGGAGCCTCGGACGAGGTACCTGACAAGCAGGGGCGCGTGACCATACCTCCCGCGCTCCGGGAGTATGCAGGGCTCGGCAGGGAGTTGGCCGTTATCGGGGCCGGCACCCGCGCGGAGATCTGGGACGCCCAGGCCTGGGACGCGTACCTGGCGGAGAAGGAAACCTCCTTCTCTGAAACCGACAACCCCATCGCCGGCATCCTTTAGGCCGGCCCGAATCCATTGCGTTTCTTGGTCGAGATCTCCAGCCGCCCATCCTTGACGACTACCTGGCTCACTTCCCCGGAGCCAGGCAGTCCAGGGGATAGGCGCGGATGGGGATCTGGCCCAAGAAACCACCCGGTTCAAGAAACCACCCGAGGCGCTGAAGGAAGGACGAAGGCGTGACAGAACCCGACCAGCCGAAGCCTACGTCTGAACGCCATGTGCCGGTCCTGAAGGACCGGTGCATCAATCTTTTGGCGCCCGGATTCGAGGCGGCACGCCAGCGCGGCGAGACCCCGGTAGCCATCGATGCCACGCTCGGCATGGGCGGGCACTCCGAAGCCATGCTTCAGCGCTTTCCTGACCTGCACCTCGTGGGCATCGACCGTGACGAGGAAGCACTGGCACTGGCAGGTGAACGGCTCCAGTACTTCGCTGACCGCACCGACCTCGTCCACGCTGTTTACGACGAAATCGCCGAGGTGCTTGAGGACCTGGGCATTCACGAGGTCCACGGCATCCTGATGGATCTTGGGGTCTCGTCCCTGCAGCTCGACGAGCGCGAACGCGGTTTCGCCTACTCCTTTGACGCCCCCCTGGACATGCGGATGGACACCAGCCGCGGCCAGACGGCGGCGGACGTGGTTAACACCTACAGCGAAGAGGACCTGGTCAGGATCATCCGGAAGTGGGGCGAGGAAAAGTTCGCCGGGCGCATCGCCAACAGGATCGTCAACGCCCGGGCAACAAAGCCATTCACCACCACGGGGGAACTCGTCGAACAGATCCGCGCGGTGGTTCCCGCCGCCGCTGCCAAGTCCGGCGGTCACCCGGCCAAGCGAACCTTTCAGGCGCTGCGCATCGAGGTCAACGAGGAACTCGAAGTCCTCGAGCGTGCGGTTCCGGCGGCGGTGGACGCCATCGCGCTCGGCGGCCGGATCGTGGTGATGTCCTACCACTCCCTGGAAGACAAGATCGTCAAGGGCGTCTTCCAGACCCGCTCCAAATCGTCAGCTCCGCTGGGATTCCCGGTGGAGCTTGAAGAACACAAGGCCGAACTCAAAACCCTGACCAAAGGCACCGAGGTGCCCACCGCCGTCGAGATCGCAGAGAATTCGCGTGCAGCATCAGCCCGGCTGCGCGCAGTGGAACGCATCAGAGCCAGGAGAGCAACATGAGCGCAGCAGCTGCCAAGACCCTCGCCCTTCCGTCCGGCCCGAGCGTCCAGGACATAGAGGCCGGACTTCCGGGTTCGGCCCGCAAGGCGCGCACCCCGCTGTCCCTGGTCCAGTCCGCACCGAGGAAGCGGCGTGCGCCCTTTGTTGTTCTCTGCTTCGGCATGCTGGCGGCCGCGCTGATCGCCGTGCTGGTGCTCAACATCTCCGTTTCCACGGCCCAGTACCAGCTGGTCAAGCTCCGTGCCGAGCAGACTGCCCTCACCAAGCAGAACCAGGATCTGACACAGCAGGTGCAAAACTTCGAGGCTCCCCAGAATCTGGCTGCCAAGGCCGCAGAATTGGGAATGGTTGCTTCCACCGGCAAGGGACAGATCGACCTTTCCACGCTGACCGTCAGCGGGGATGCCAAGCCGGCGGTTAAGGGCGACTCGGCAGGAGCGGTGATCGCTGCCCCTGCCGTCCCGGGTCAGCTGAATGTGGTCCCGCCCGCCAGCTCGGGCGAACCGCTGGCAAGCCGGGCGCCCGCTGCCGGTGAAATAGCTGCTGCCCAGCCGGAGACCCCGGCGGCTGCCAAGCCGGCCGAGCCCGCAGCGGCTGCCAAGCCGGCCGCCCTTAACGGGGGCACCGTTCCGGCGCCGCAGCAAAAGACGCCGGGGCAGTAGGGCAGAAACAGGCGGCTGATGGCCCGCATGGCAAGCAGTAGGGGATGAGCGTGGCGCAAGGCAAGAGCAAAGCAAGCAAGAAAAAGGCTGCTAACGCCACCAAGAGGCTCCGCCTCGGACTCAGCATCATGCTCGCACTGCTGGTGGTCGTTGGCGGGAAGCTCTTCCTGGTGCAGGGACTGGACGTCGGCGGCATGGCCGAAGCTGCCCTGGACAACCGGCTGCGCCCCACCGTGCTGCCGGCCGAACGCGGCAGCATCCTGGACGCCAACGGAACCGTGCTGGCCAACAGCGTTATCCGCTACAACATCACCGTTGACCAGTCTGTAAACACCAAGACCGAATCGTTCAAGCGGCTTGAAAAGGTGGACGGCAAGGACGAGCTGGTCACCGTGTCCCGCGACCAGGGGATCGCCGAGCTGGCCGCCGTACTGGGCATGGACGTCGAGGACGTGCGCAAATCCGTCACCGGAACCAGGACCTACTACATTGTGGCCAAGGACCTCCGGCCTGACGTCGAAAACCGCGTTTCGGACCTGCAGATACCCGGCATCTTCTCGGAGGGCACCAGCAAGCGTGTCTACCCGAACGGCTCGGTGGCCGGCGGCATCGTGGGCTTCCTGGAGAACGGGACCACCGGCCAGGCCGGCCTCGAACAGACCCAGGACGAGATACTGCGCGGCACCCCTGGCAAGCGCGTGTTTGAAATCGGCGCCGACGGCCTCCGCATTCCCGTGGGCATCGACGAACTGACGCCCGCGCAGGACGGCAAGGACGTCAAGCTCACCCTGAACTCCGACCTCCAGTATTTCGCCCAGCAGGCCATCCAGACCCAGGCAGACAAACTCAGCGCCGAGTGGGGGGTCATCATCGTTTCGGACGTGAAGACCGGGAACATCATCGCCATGGCCGACACCGACACACCCGACCCCAACGATCCCGGCAAGGTTGCGGCGAAGGACCGCGGCGTCCGCTCCGTCACCGCAGCGTACGAGCCCGGATCTGTTGAGAAGCCCCTGACGGCCGCCGCGCTGATCCAGGAGGGCAAGTCCAGCCCGCTGGACAGGTTCACCATTCCGCCGTCCCTGGTGATCGACGGCCAGCAGTTCGATGACTCGTTTTCGCATGGAACGGAGCAACGGACACTGGCGGGCATCATCGGGTACTCCATGAACACCGGGACCGTGATGGCGGGCAGCCGCCTGACCAAGGACCAGAGGCATGACTGGCTGCAGAAGTTCGGCATCGGCGAAGCTCCGGACATCGGACTTCCGGCGGAAGCCAAGGGCATTCTGACTCCGGCAGCCCAGTGGGATGACCGGCAGCAATATACAGTCCTCTTTGGCCAGGGCGTTTCCCAGTCGACGCTGCAGACAGTGCGCGCCTACCAGACAATCGCCAATGGCGGAGTCATGCTGCAGCCCCGCCTGATCGACAGCTACATCAGTCCTGACGGCACCGAGGAGAAGGTGCCGGCCAAACCGTCCCGGCAGGTCATCTCCAAGGACACCTCGAAGCAGGTCAGGGACATGCTCGAAAGCGCCGTCACCGAGGGTGAAATCAAGGAAGCCGCGATCGACGGTTACCGTGTGGGGGCCAAGACCGGAACCTCCGAATCGCCGTGCGATGACGGTACGGCCGGCTTCTGCGGCTACACCGCCTCGATCCTGGGGATGGCGCCGATGGACGATCCGCGGTTTATTGTGGAGGTGGTTCTGCAGCGTCCCAAGGGGTCCATTTATGGCATCACCAACGGGCCCGTGTTCCGCTCGGTCATGGGCCAGGCACTGCGGACGTACAACGTTCCGCCGTCCAAGGGCACGCCCGTCAGGCTGCCGCAGTACGCCAAATAGCCCAGTACGCCAAATAGCCCCAGTACGCCAAAGAGCCCAGTACGCCAAGTAACGCCCGCCAAGAAAGGCCGCGGTACACCTGAACAAACAGTTCTGTCGTGTCCGTTGGTCCACTAGCACCAACGGAGATTCAGTTGTCACAGCACCATGACCCCGGCACTGCCGACGCCCCGGAGGGGCCGGCATCCAAGAGCGGCTTCCGGCCCACCGCCGTCGCCGCCGTCGAACTGGGTGTCATCGGCCAGTCAGTGGGCGTTGCGGTGCCCGGGGCCTCCGAATCCGTTCAGGTCACCGGCATCTCGCTCGACTCCCGGGCCGTGGAACCCGGGGACCTGTACGTTGCCCTGCCCGGGGCGGCCCGGCACGGTGCGGACTTCACGAGGACGGCAATCGAGTCCGGTGCGGTGGCGGTGCTGACGGACGACGCCGGCGGGAAACTCCTTGCCCTCGGATCCGACATCGCCGTGCCTGTGCTGGTGGTGGCGGAGCCCCGCGGTGTGGTGGGGCGCCTGTCCCGGCTGATCTACCGGAGCCAGGACGCTGACCTCCCCGGCCCCTCGATGTTCGGCGTGACGGGAACCAACGGCAAAACCACCACCACGTACTTCATCAACGCCCTGCTGCAGGCGATGGGCAAGAAGACCGGACTCATCGGCACCATCGAGATCCTGGCCGGCGGGGACCCGATCCCCAGCCTCCTGACCACGCCCGAATCCACCGATGTCCACGCCCTGCTGGCCCTCATGCGGGAACGCGGTCTCGACGCCGCATCCATGGAAGTCTCTTCGCACGCGGTGTCCTTCCGCCGCGTGGACGGCGTGGTCTTCGACGTCGTCGGTTTCACCAACCTCACCCAGGACCATCTGGACCTGCACGGCACCATGGAGGAGTACTTCCAGACCAAGGCGGAGCTCTTCACCGCCGATCGTGCCCGTGCCGCCGTCGTGACGGTCGACGACGAATGGGGACGGCGGCTTGCCGCCCAGACAGAGCTTCCGGTCACTACCCTCGCCACCCTCCCGCCCGGCAGCGGGCCCGTGGCCGAATCGCCGGCGACCGAACCGGCAGCCGCGGACTGGACGGTCACGCATACGTCGCCCCGCGGCCTCGGCACGGAATTCACCCTCCGCGGCCGGGACGGTACGGAACTCCGGGTCCACACGGGCTTGCCCGGGGCCTTCAACGTCTCCAATGCGGCGCTGGCCCTGGCCATGGTGCTCGCCGGTGGTGCAGATCCCGCCGAAGTGCAGGCAGCACTCGATGCCAAAGATCCCTTCACCGTGGCGGTGCCCGGCCGCATGCAGCTGGTCTCCGCCCGGCCGGCTGCCGTGGTCGACTTCGCGCACAACACGGATGCGCTGGCACGTGCCCTGGAAGCCGTCCGGTCCCCGGAGCCCGCGTCCAGGGTGATCGTGGTTTTCGGTGCCACCGGCCAGCGCGACCAGGGCAAGCGCCCTGCCATGGGTGCCACCGCCGCGCGGCTTGCCGATGTCGTGATTGTCAGCGATGACGACCCCCACGACGAGGACGCCGCCGCGATCCGCGCCGAGGTGCTGGTAGGTGCCACGGATGCCAAGGAAGCCGAGCAGCTGGACTGCAGGATCATGGAAGTCTTCCCGCGTGATGCTGCCATCCGTGAAGCCGTCAACCTGGCGGCTCCGGAGGACACCATCCTGATTGCGGGACGCGGGCATGAAGTGTGGCAGGAGGTCAAGGGCGTGAACCTTGCCCTCGACGACAGGGTGGAACTACGGAACGCCTTGACGGCACGAGGATTCACCGTATTCCAAAACGACGGGATAGAGTCCTAGACCGACATGATTGAACTAACTGCGGCGGAAATCGCCGAAATCACCAACGGCCGGCTGCTTGCCGACCCCGACGTCACCCCGGGATCCGTGGTGACCGACTCGCGGGAGGCCGTTGCCGGCTCCCTCTATGTCGCCAAACCGGGCGAGAGCGCAGACGGGCACAGCTTTGTGGCGGCGGCCTTTGACCGCGGCGCGGTGCTGGCCCTCACCGAACGCGAAATCAAGGACGACGCCGGCCGGAACTATCCGTCGGTTGTCGTCGATGATGCGGTGCTGGCCATGGGCGCACTGGCGGCGGAGGCCATCCGGCGGATCCGGCGCCACCGCGAGGCGGCCGGCGAGCAACTGACGGTCATCGGCATCACCGGTTCTGCCGGTAAAACCACCACCAAGGACCTGCTGGCAGGCATCCTGTCGGCGGAAGCGCCGACCGTTGCGCCCCAGGGTTCGTACAACGGCGAGGTCGGCGTGCCCCTCACCGTCTTCCAGGCGGGCTTTGACACCCGGTTCCTGGTCATCGAGATGGGCGCCACCGGCATTGGACACATCCGCTACCTGGCCGACATGGTCCGGCCCGAGATCGGCGTAGTGCTGGGCGTGGGAACAGCCCACGCAGGGGAATTCGGCGGCGTGGACAACATCGCTGCCGCCAAGGGCGAACTCGCCGAGGCGCTGCCCGCGGAGGGCACTGCCGTGCTGAACCTTGACGACTTCCGGGTCGCTCCCATGGCCGCGCGGACCCGGGCGGGTGTTCTGGGCTTCTCCTCCCGCGATGCCGACCCGGACGCTCCTGCCGTCCGGGCCGCAAACCTGGACACCAACGCCTCAGGCAACCCGGAGTTCGACCTCGAAGTGCCGGGGGAGCCCACCGTCAGGGTCACCAGCAAACTCATTGGCGAACACCACGTGGCGAACCTGCTCGCCGCCGCAGCTGCCGCGCACGCGGCCGGCATTCCGGGCGACCGGATCGGCGCCTCGCTGAGCTCCCAGTCCGCGGCCAGCCGCTGGCGCATGGAGCGGACCGAACGGCCCGACGGCGTCACTGTCATCAACGACGCATACAACGCCAACCCGGAATCCATGCGGGCTGCCCTGCGCACTCTGGCCGACCTGGGCCGCGGCCGCCGCACCTGGGCCGTACTCGGCGCCATGCTGGAACTCGGCGAGGATTCCATCCGCGAGCACACCGCCGTCGGCACCCAGGTGGTGCGGCTGAACATCTCCCGCCTCCTGGTGGTGGGCCGGGAAGCGCGTTCGCTGTACGTTTCAGCCGTGCAGGAAGGCTCCTGGGGGGATGAGTGCCAGTTCGCAGAGACCGTTGACGAAGCCTACGAACTGCTCCAGGAACAGCTGGAACCCGGCGACCTGGTGCTCTTCAAGTCCTCCAACAGCGTGGGACTGCGCCATTTGGGTGATCGGATAGCATTACCCCCACATGCCACCCCCACAACTGCCAACGAAGGGAGCGAGCTGCTGTGATTGCACTTCTGATCGGCGCTGGCCTGGCCCTGCTGCTGGCACTGGTGGGCACGCCGCTGTTCATCCGCCTGCTGGTCCACAAGAGCTACGGCCAGTTCATCCGCGATGACGGACCGACCTCACACCACACCAAACGCGGCACGCCCACCATGGGCGGCACCGTGGTGGTGGGCGCCGTCCTGCTGAGCTACGGCCTGACCCACCTCATCATGTGGCTCATGAACCCCCGCTCGCCCGGGCCGTCGGCCTCGGCGCTCCTCCTGCTGTTCCTCATGGTGGGAATGGGCCTGGTGGGCTTCCTCGACGACTTCATCAAGATTTCACGGCAGCGCAGCCTTGGCCTGAACGCCAAGGCCAAGCTGATCCTCCAGGCGGCGGTGGGCATCATCTTCGCCGTGATGGCGCTCTACTTCCCGGACGCTGACGGTCTCACGCCGGCGTCCACCAAGATCTCGCTGGTCCGGGACATCCCGTGGCTGGACCTCGCGTTCGGCGGCACCGTGCTCGGTGCGATTCTCTTCGTGGTCTGGTCAAACCTGATCGTGACGGCCGCCACTAATGGCGTCAACCTCACGGACGGCCTGGACGGGCTGGCCGCCGGCGCCGCGATCATGGTCTTCGGCGCCTACACGCTCATGGGCATCTGGCAGAGCAACCAGGCCTGCGGGTCGCCCCGCGAGGCAGGCAGCGGCTGCTATTCCGTCCGGGATCCCCTGGACCTCGCGCTTCTCGCCGCCATCATGAGCGCCGCACTGGTGGGCTTCCTGTGGTGGAACACCTCACCGGCTAAAATCTTCATGGGCGACACCGGCTCCCTGGCGATCGGCGGCGCCATCGCAGGGTTGGCCATCCTCTCCCGCACCGAACTGCTGCTTGCCTTCATCGGCGGCCTGTTCGTCCTCATCACGCTCTCCGTCATCATCCAGGTGGGCTACTTCAAGGTGACCAAGGGCAAGCGCTTCTTCAAGATGGCGCCACTGCAGCACCACTTCGAACTCAAGGGCTGGGCGGAAGTGACCGTGGTGGTCCGGTTCTGGATCCTGGCTGGCCTGTTCGTCGCCGCGGGTCTTGGCATCTTCTACGCAGAATGGGTGGTCCTGCTGTGAACAGTTCCGAACCCCACACCGAGGCAACCGGTCATGCCGCAACCGGTCCGGTCCGGCTCAAAGACCTGGTCAGCTGGGACTCCGACTGGGCGGGGCTGCGCGTCGTGGTCACCGGGATCGGCGTCTCGGGCTTCGCCGCCGCGGACACGCTGATCGAGCTTGGTGCCCGCGTGGTGGTGGTTGACGGCGCCACCACGGAAACAGCCCAGTCCAAGGCGGACACGCTGCGGATCGTCGGAGCGGCCGACGTGCTCCTCGGGGAGGAAGCCGTCCGCACGCTGCCAAAGATCGATGGCCTGAAACCGGAACTCGTGGTCACCTCGCCCGGCTGGCGCCCGGACCAGGCCCTGCTCGCAGCTGCCGCCCGCGCCCACATCCCGGTCTGGGGCGACGTGGAACTCGCCTGGCGCCTGCGCGTCCGCGAGGGCCGCAAGACGGCCGACTGGCTCACCATCACCGGCACGAATGGCAAAACGACGACGGTCGGCCTGACCGAGTCCATGCTGCGGGCCGCCGGGCTGAAGGCGATCGCGGTGGGCAACGTCGGCACGCCGATCCTCGATGCCCTGCGTGACCCGGTGGAGTACGACGTCTTCGCCGTGGAGCTCTCCAGCTTCCAGCTGCACTGGTCCGACTCCGTGTCGGCGGTGGCCAGCGTGTGCCTTAACGTTGCCGAGGACCACGTTGACTGGCACGGCTCCTACGAGTCCTATCTCGCCGACAAAGCCAAGATCTACGAAAACACCCAGAAGGCCTGCATCTACAACGACGAGCAGATCGAAACCGAACGCATGGTGGAACACGCGGACGTGGTGGAGGGCTGCCGCGCCGTAGCCTTCACCACCCTCACGCCGGCCATCAGCATGCTCGGCGTCGTGGAGGGCCTGCTCGTCGACCGGGCCTTCATCGCCGAACGGAAGGACAGCGCCGTCGAACTGGCGTCCATGACCGACCTCGGCCCGGTGGCCCCCCGCCACATGGTGGCCAACGCCCTGGCCGCGGCGGGCCTGGTGCGGGCCTACGGCGTCAGCCCAGAGCACGTGCGCGAAGGGCTGCAGGCCTACATCCCCGGAAGCCACCGGATCCAGCCGGTCGCCAAACAACACGGCGTCCTCTGGATCAACGACTCCAAAGCCACGAACCCGCACGCCGCCTCCGCCTCCCTGGCCGCCTTCGAACCGGTGGTGTGGATTGCCGGGGGCCTGTCCAAGGGCGTCAGCTACGACGACCTGGTCCGCGACCATGCGCGCCGCCTGAAGGCCGTGGTGCTGATCGGCAAGGACACAGCATCACTGGAAGAGTCCCTGCAGCGACACGCACCGGATGTCCCCGTCATCCGGCAGGCGGCAGGCCACACTGAAATTGTGCAGTCAGCCGGAACCGGACATGACGCCGCACCGGATTCAGCCGAAACCGGGGAGGCTGTGATGGCACGGGCCGTCGCATCGGCGGCACAGCTGGCCGCCTCTGGTGACACTGTGCTGATGGCCCCGGCTGCTGCATCCATGGATCAGTTCTCTTCCTATGCTCACCGTGGCGACGCCTTCATTGCAGCGGTCCGCGAGCTCGTGGAAGGGGAAGCCCGGACCGGCAAGGAGTAAGAATGGTCAGCACACCCACACGTCCCGCGGCCGCCCGGCAGCGGGCGGGGGCGACCCCCCGTGGGGCTGTACCGACCACCCCCGCGTCCAGGATTCCCACGAGCGGCCGGCTGCGCCGGTGGTACCGGCGCTTCTGGTCCGCCCTCGAGGGAAACGGCAAGTCGCGCAACGGCTCCACTTACTACCTCATCCTCGGCACCACGCTGGCGCTGACCGCCATCGGCATCATGATGGTGCTCTCGGCGTCCAGCGTGGAGGCCATCGCGGCGGGCGAGTCGCCCTACACCGCGGCACTGAAACAGGGACTGTTCGCCGGAATCGGCATCTTCGGCATGTTCATGCTGTCCCGGATCAACGTCGTGTGGCTGAAAAGACTCGCGTGGCCGGGCATTATCATTGCCTATGCCCTGCTGGGGCTCGTGCTGGTCATTGGCACCAGCGTCAACGGCAACAAGAACTGGATCGACATCGGCGGGTTCTTCACCCTGCAGCCGTCCGAGGCGGCCAAGCTGGCGCTGGCCCTGTGGATGGCCACCGTGCTGGCCAAGAAGGCGACACTGCTGCACCAGTGGGGACACGCCGTGGTCCCCGTGGTGCCCATAGCCGGCGGGATCATCGGACTCGTCCTGATCGGAAACGACCTCGGCACCGGCATGCTCATCATGCTCATCACCGCCGCCGCCCTGTTCTTCGCCGGCGTGCGCCTTTACCTGTTTGGGTTCGCGGCCGTGGGCCTCGGAGCCGTCATAGCGGTCATGGCCATGACCAGCTCCAACCGGGTCTGCCGCATCACCTCGTGGTGGACCGGCCAGAGCTGCGGCGACGGCATCGACGCCAACTACCAGTCGACCAACGGCCTCTACGGACTGGCATCGGGCGGCTGGTTCGGCGTCGGCCTCGGGCAGAGCCGGCAGAAATACAGCTGGATTCCCGAAGCCCACAACGACTTCATCTTCGCCATCATCGGTGAGGAACTCGGACTGGTGGGGACCGTCGTCGTACTGGTTCTTTTCGCCATCCTGGGTGCCGCCATCTACCGCGTGGTGGTGGCCCAGGAGGACCTGTTCCACCGGGTCCTTGCCGGCACCATCATGGTGTGGCTGCTCGGCCAGGCGACGGTCAACATGGCCGTGGTCACCGGCCTGATGCCGGTGATCGGCGTTCCGCTGCCGTTCATCTCCTACGGCGGCTCGGCGCTGCTGATGTCGCTCTGCGCGATCGGCGTAGTGTTGTCACTGGCCCGCGAACAGATGGCGCCCAACATCCGGCCCCGTAAACTGCTCGGCCCGTGGCGGCTGCCCGGGCGCAAGAAATCCCGTACGAAAGCGTAACCAGCACCTGATGAAAACCGAGTCATTGTCCGTGGTCCTCGCCGGCGGCGGAACAGCAGGCCATATCAACCCGCTGCTGGCCATCGCCGCCGCCATCCGCGATGCCCGCCCCGACGCCAGGCTGCTCGCCGTGGGAACGGCCGCCGGCATGGAAACCAGGCTGGTCCCGGCCGCCGGGCTGGAACTGGCCACCATCGACCGTGTCCCGTTCCCGCGGAAGCCGTCCGCAGACCTGCTCCGCCTCCCGGGACGCCTCGCCGGCGCGGTGCGGCAGGCCGGGCGCATCCTCGACGACGCCGGTGCGGACGTCCTTGTGGGCGTGGGCGGCTACGTCTGCACCCCCATGTACCTCGCCGCCTGGCGGCGGAAGATCCCCATCGTCATCCACGAAGCCAACACCAGGCCGGGCCTGGCCAACCGGGTCGGGGCGCGGCTGAGCCGGCACGTGGCTGTGGCCTTCGCCGGCACCCCGCTGCGCAACGCCCGCCACGTGGGCATGCCCATGCGCCGCGAAGTCTCGGCCATGGTCAGGGCAACGGCGCGAAACGGCGCCCTGCGCAGCCTGGACCTGCAGCCTGAAAAGCCGGTGCTCATCGTCACTGGAGGCTCGTCCGGGGCGCAGAGCATCAACCGCACCGTGGCGGCATCACTCGAGGCGCTGTCCCGGGCCGGAGTCCAGACCATCCACATCACCGGCCGCGGCAAGTCCGTCGAGGACTCAGCCGGCAACGCGCTGAGCGCCGCCGGCTACCGTCAGCTTGAGTACGTGGACGGCATGGAAACCGTCTACGCCGCGGCCGACCTGCTGCTCGCCCGTTCCGGCGCGGCCACCGTGAGCGAGGTGGCCGCCGTCGGTGTGCCCGCCGTCTTCGTGCCACTGCCGATCGGCAACGGTGAGCAGGCGCTGAACGCCCGCGGACTCGTGGATGCGGGCGGCGCCCTGCTGGTGGCCGACCGGGACTTCACCCCCGAATGGGTCCGCACGAGCCTCATCCCGCTGCTGACCGACCGTTCACGCCTGGACGCCATGGCGGCTAACGCGGAGAACCTTGGCATCCGAAATGCCGATCAGCTCATGGCCGACCTCGTACTGGAAGCGGTATCCAAATGACCACCAACGCAACACCCAGCCAGGACGCCCTGGGCCGCGTGCACTTCATCGGAATCGGGGGCGTGGGCATGTCGGCCGTCGCCAGGATCATGGTGGCGCGCGGAATCCCCGTCAGCGGAACGGATGCGAAGGACCTTCCGGTCATGGCGGAGCTCGCCGCGGCCGGAGCCCGGATCTGCGTCGGCTACGGGGCCGCCAACCTGGGCGACGCCCAGACCGTCGTGGCCGGCTCGGCGATCCGCGCCGACAACCCCGAAATCGAGGCCGCACGCGCCGCCGGCCTGCCGGTGCTGCACCGCTCCGAAGCCCTCGCCGCCACCATGGGCGATGACCTGGTGGTGACAGTAGCCGGCACCCACGGGAAGTCCACCACCACCTCCATGATCACCGTGCTGCTGCAGGGCGCTGGCCTGGACCCGTCGTTCGCGATCGGCGCCAACGTACCGGCGCTCGGCGTCAACGCGGCGAACGGCAGTTCCAAGGTGTTCGTCGCCGAGGCGGATGAATCCGATGGTTCGTTCCTGAACTACCGGCCGCAGATCGCCGTCGTCACCAACGTGGAACCGGACCACCTCGACCACTACGGCACTGCCGAAGCCGTGTACGAATCCTTCGACCGGTTCACGGAACTGCTGCCCGCGGATGGCGTGCTGGTGGCCTGCGCCGACGACGCCGGCGCACACGCGCTGGCGCTGCGCACCCGCGAGCGGGGCAATGCCCGCGTTGTCCTGTACGGCACCTCAGAGGCCGCCGACCTCCGTCTCGACGACGGCGGACCCGGCAGGGTGGCCATCACGACGGCGGGCGGCCGGTTCCCGCTGGCACTGCAGGTCCCCGGACGGCACAACGCCCTCAATGCTGCCGCTGCGATGGCGGTAGCGCTCGAACTCGGCGTGGACGCCCAGGCCGCTGCCTCTGCCCTGGCCGGCTTCTCGGGCGCGTCCAGGCGGTTCGAGTACAAGGGGGAGGGCAGGGGCGTGCGGGTTTACGACGACTACGCCCACCATCCCACGGAGGTGCGGGCCGCACTGGCGGCGGCCCGGTCCGTGGCCGGCGACCACAAGGTGCACGTCCTCTTCCAGCCGCACCTGTTCTCCCGGACCCGGGAGTTTGCCGCAGAGTTCGCCGACGCGCTCAATGCAGCGGACACTGCCCTCGTGCTCGAGATCTACCCGGCCCGCGAGGATCCCATCCCTGGCGTCACCAGCGCGCTCATCACCGAGCACCTCGGTTCCGGCGGCAGCCTGGCCGGATCGGGCGGCGAAGCCGTCGCCGCCCTGGCCGCCGCCGCACAGCCGGGGGACATCATCCTCACCGCAGGCGCGGGGGACGTCACCGCGTACGGGCCGCTCATCGTGGAGTCCCTCGGTGGCTAGCAGCCGCCGCCCCACCTACCGTCCGGCCAAGCCTGCAGGCCGGGACGCGGGTGCGGGCCGGGACACGGACGCTGGCGCGGGCCGGGTCACGGACGCTGGCGCGGGCCGGGTCACGGACGCTGCCGGCGCTGCCCGGAATGCCGGCGCTGCCCGGAATGCCGGCGCAAGGGCCGACGGCGGCAAACCGGCCGTGATCACCGCCTCCAAGGGCGTCCCGGAGGTGACGGCGCCAGGCAGCAGCCGGCAGGGCAGCACGCCCAAGGGAGCAGCCCAGGACAAGCCGGCCAAAGCGCCCTGGCCCCGGCTGAGGCGCCAGGAAGCTGCCAAGCCGGGAGCCACTGCCAGGAAGCCGGGCGCCCCTGCGACCGCTGCCGCAGGCCCGGACAAAGCAGGGACGGACAAATCAGCGCCGGACAAAACCGGTCCGGACAATGTGCTGGCCTTTCCCGAACCCCGGGGCCGACGCATCAGGCGCAACATCATCGTGGCGGTGTGTGTCACGGCTGCCCTGGTGGCCGGGCTGATCGCCGCGGCCATCTACTCACCGGTGCTGGCTGTGCACAGCGTGAGCGTCACCGGCACGAAGCTCCTCAAGCCTGCCCAGGTGCAGGCGGCACTTAAACCGCTTCTGGGCACGCCGTTGCCGCAGGTCAGCGACTCCGAGGTCGCCTCGCTGCTCAAACCGCTCGTCCAGATCAAATCGGTCACCACACAGGCGCACCCGCCGTCCGTCCTCGTGGTGCGGGTCCAGGAACGCGTGCCTGTCGCTCTCGTGAAACGCGGCAACGAGTACTTGCTCGTTGACGTCGACGGTGTGCGGCTCGGCACCACCGCAGACCCCACCTCCGTGAAGCTGCCGGTGATTGACGGCGGCGCAGGCACCATCGGCAAGGACCTGTTCCAGGCGACGGCCGAGGTCCTCGGCGCGCTTCCGGCGAATGTGCTGGCCAAGCTCTCCAACGCCTCCGCCAAGTCCGTGGACGCGGTGGAACTTAAGCTGCTCGACGGCCAGACCGTCGTCTGGGGCAACGCGGGGGAGAAGGAACTCAAGGCGCGGGTGCTGGAGGCGCTGCTCAAGGTGCCCGCCGATCCGGCGAACCCGGTCAACACCTACGACGTGAGCGTGCCGCGTCATCCGGTGACGCGGTGAGCCGCTCTATTTCACGGGGATTAGGACGACACGCGGTGGCGGTTATTGAATGTAGCCAGCATAGGAAATAGCGTCACAGACGTGAGTTACTTGACATAACTATAACCTTCAACTGGAGGGTTAAGGTTCAGGGCTTCAAGCTCGACTCCATCAGATTTCGCAATAGGACACTAACAAGGGACACGTAACGTGGCAGCTCCGCAGAATTACTTGGCCGTCATCAAGGTCGTCGGCATCGGCGGCGGTGGCGTGAACGCAGTCAACCGCATGATCGAGGTGGGTCTCCGCGGTGTCGAATTCATAGCTATTAATACCGATGCCCAGGCGCTGCTGATGAGTGATGCCGACGTTAAGCTCGACGTCGGACGCGAACTGACGCGCGGGCTGGGTGCCGGTGCCAACCCGGAGGTCGGCAAGCAGGCTGCCGAGGACCACGCTGACGAGATCGAGGAAGTCCTTCGCGGTGCCGACATGGTCTTCGTGACCGCGGGTGAAGGCGGTGGCACCGGAACCGGTGGCGCGCCGGTCGTTGCCCGCATTGCGCGCTCCCTTGGCGCCCTGACCATCGGTGTTGTCACGCGTCCGTTCACCTTCGAAGGACGGCGCCGCGCAGGCTCCGCCGAGGCGGGCATCGACGCCCTCCGCGACGAGGTGGACACCCTGATCGTGATCCCCAACGACCGCCTGCTGTCCATCAGCGACCGCAACGTCTCCGTCCTGGACGCCTTCCGCTCCGCTGACCAGGTCCTGCTGTCCGGTGTCCAGGGCATCACGGACCTTATCACCACGCCGGGCCTGATCAACCTCGACTTTGCCGACGTGAAGTCCGTCATGCAGGGCGCAGGCTCGGCACTGATGGGCATCGGCTCCGCCCGCGGCGAGGACCGCGCGGTCAAGGCAGCCGAGCTCGCCATCGCCTCCCCGCTGCTGGAAGCCAGCATCGACGGCGCCCACGGTGTCCTGCTGTCCATCCAGGGCGGCTCCGATCTTGGCCTGTTCGAGATCAATGAAGCCGCGCGCCTGGTGCAGGAAGTGGCCCACCCCGAGGCCAACATCATCTTCGGTGCGGTCATCGACGACGCCCTGGGCGACGAAGCCCGCGTCACCGTCATCGCGGCCGGCTTCGACGACGTCAAGGCCACCTCGCCCTCCATGGACCAGTCGCAGCCTCAGGCTGCACCGCAGCGCCCCGCCGTGCCGGCAGCCGCCCCGCAGAGCCAGCCGCACGCTGGCAGCCAGCAGGTCCATGTCCAGCCCGTGCACGCCGGCGTCGGCGCCGCAGGCCTCAGCAACTGGGGGCAGCAGCGCCCGACCGCCGTCCCCGCTGACTCGGGTTTCGACGTCGACCTTCCGTCGGTGGTTGAGCCTGACCTCACCGGCAGCCGGTCTGACGATCTGGACGTCCCCGATTTCCTGAAGTAGGTGGCAGCCGGGCGGACAATCCGCCCGGCCGCTGTCCCGTTTCCTGATCCTGATAGCCGGAGTTCCGATTGTTTTTGTGGCGTGCTGAAGTGCAGCCTGGGGTGTCCGTGGCGTTCACCGACACGAATGCCGGCAACCTCGCCCTGCACGTGGGTGACGATGCGGCCGCTGTAAGGCGCCGCCGGGACCGGTTGGAGCGCGCCGCCGGCGTCGCGCCGCGCAGATTCCAATACATGAACCAGATCCACGGCAACGATGTGTCCCTCGTTCTTGAATCCGGTGCAGTTGTTGAATCCGGTGCAATTGTTGATTCCCGTGGAGTCGTTGAATCTGGCGCAGCAGCTGATCCTGCCCCGTCGGCGCCGACGGCGGATGCGCTGGTGTCCCTCGGAAAGCCGCTTGCGGTGATGGTGGCGGACTGCATTCCGCTGGTCCTGGTGGGCGACGGGGCAGCCGGCGCCGTGCTGGCCGCCGTTCATGCCGGCCGCCCAGGCCTGTTCTCCGGGGTCATTCCGGCGGCGGTGGAAGAAATGCGCGCCGCCGGCGCCACGGATATCCGGGCCTGGCTCGGTCCGTCCGTCTGCGGCAACTGCTACGAGGTGCCCGCAGAACTCCGCGACGAGGTCGCCGCCGTCCTGCCTTCCACGCGGTCAACCACAACATGGGGCACGCCGGCGCTCGACCTGCCCGCCGGTGCCGCCAGCCAGCTCGACGCCCTCGGCGTTCGCATCGAATACCGGGGACCCTGCACGCTTGAAAACGAGTCCTTGTTTTCCTACCGCCGCGACTCACAATCAGGCAGATTCGCCGGGCTGGTGTGGACCCATGACTGACAGCCCGGCAGCCGGGGATGCCCGGACAATACAGCTGCGGGAGCGCCTGGACGCAGTCCGGCAACGCATAGGCCGTGCCGCCGCGGCGGCCGGCCGCGAAGAGGATCCGCCGCGCCTGATCGTGGTCAGCAAGTTCCACCCCGCCGACGACGTCCGCCGGCTGGCAGCGCTTGGCGTCAGGGACTTCGGGGAGAACCGGGACCAGGAGGCGTCCGCGAAGGCCGAGGAACTCGAGGCCCTGGACCTGACCTGGCACTTCGTGGGCCAGCTCCAGAGCAAGAAGTCCAAGACGGTGGTCCGGTACGCGTCTGCCGTTCACTCGGTGGACCGATCCCAGCTCGTGACGGCCCTGGAGCGGGCCATGGCCGCCCAGCGGGAGCTGAACGGCCGCGCCGCCCTGGACTGTTTCATCCAGGTGAGCCTGGAGGACGACGCCGGAGCCCACCGCGGCGGGGCGGCACCCGACGAGGTGCCGCAACTGGCGGAACAGCTCGAAGCCGCGGACGGCCTTCGCCTGGCGGGTGTCATGGCGGTGGCGCCGCTGGAGGCGGATCCCGACCGGGCCTTTGAAAAACTGCTGGGCATTTCGAGTTCCCTGCGGCGGGATTTCCCCGGCGCCACAGGGATTTCCGCCGGCATGAGCCAGGACTTGGAGTCAGCTGTCAGATTCGGTGCGACACACCTCCGAATTGGCTCAGATATTCTCGGTTCGCGCCCGGCCGTGCGGTAGCGTCTGTCATATTGGAAGTGAATGGCGGGGATTCCAATGCTGTCTTGACCTTTGGGCGGCCCGCTTCCGGACACGATTAGGAGTCGACCATGGCTGGCGCTCTGCGCAAGACAATGATCTATCTTGGGCTCGCCGACGGCGATGAACACTACGAGTCTGAGCTTTCCACCCAGCAAAAGGACGAGGACAACTCAATGGAGCATGACCGTGAAGAGCGCCGCGCGCCGGCGCCGCTCCGAGAGGTCACCCGTGAAGTGCCACCAGCTGCCGAAGAGGAATACCGCGCACCCGTGACACCCATCAAGCGTGCGGCATCAAGCCGCGAAGAGACCACCGGACTGCGGCAGATCACCACGATCCACCCGCGCTCCTACAACGACGCCAAGCTCATTGGCGAAAGCTTCCGTGACGGAATCCCCGTCATCATGAACGTGACGGACATGGGGGAGGCAGACGCAAAGCGGCTGGTCGACTTTTCCGCCGGCCTGGTCTTCGGTCTGCGCGGAAGCATCGAGCGCGTGACCAACAAGGTTTTCCTGCTGTCGCCGTCGTACGTTGAAGTCATCGGAGATGACAAGAAAGCCAGCGAAGCCACCGCCAGTTTCTTCAACCAAAGCTAAAAACGGCTCTCCGGATGCCAGGCAGGGACGCACCTGCCTGGCATCCGTGCTGAAATAGGGGAGCAGCACAAACTGGCAGGAATCCCAGGGCACCGAAGTGCCCGCGATGAACATGGAGACAATGGGTTAGCTCATGGGAATACTATTCGGGCTCGTCTATATCGTCCTGCTGTTCATCTTCGTTGCTTTGATTGTCCGCCTTGTCTATGACTGGGTTCAGATGTTCGCGCGGGAATGGCGTCCCCGCGGGGTAGCATTGGTGGCGGCTCATGCGGTCTACTCGGTGACCGATCCGCCGCTGAAGGTCCTGCGGCGCCTCATCCCGCCGCTGCGGCTGGGGGGCGTCTCACTGGACCTCGGGTTTCTGGTCCTGTTCATCGGCCTGACCATCGCCATGGCGGTCACCAAGTCATTTGCATAACTTCATATCAGCTTGCCGCGCCGGGGCCGATCCGCAGGGATTCCCGGCGCAGAAGACCTTTTGTTTGACGCCACGGTGTTGAATTAGAGGAACCAGACCAAATTTAGGTACCGTAGTTTTGACGGCCGGAAGGCCTCCTGACGAACTAGACCAACGAGGTGACCAGATGGCTTTGACGCCAGAAGACGTTGTCAACAAGCGCTTTCAGCCGACCAAGTTCCGCGAAGGCTATGACCAGGACGAAGTTGACGACTTCCTGGACGAGATCGTCGTTGAACTGCGGCGCCTGAACCAGGAGAACGAAGAACTTCGCAAGAAGCTCGCCGAAGGCGGCTCCGGATCGCCGGCCGCCACCTCCGCCGTCGCCCCTGTCGTTGAGAAGGTCCCCGCGCCGTCCAAGTCCGAGAAGGACGAAGCGCGCGCGAAGGCCGAAGCCGAGGCGAAGGCCGCCGAAGCTGCCAAGAAGAAGGAAGCCGAGCAGGCGGCACCCGTTGCAGCCCAGGCACCCGCCACCAGCAGCAACGTCTCCGAGTCCGCCGCCGGCCTGCTGGCCATGGCCCAGCAGATGCACGACCGCCACGTGTCCGAGGGCCAGCAGCAGCGCGACAAGATCATCGCTGAAGCACAGATCGAAGCCAGCAGCCTGGTCAACGACGCGCAGGAGAAGTCCCGCAAGATCCTCGGTGCACTGGAGCAGCAGCGTTCCGTCCTCGAGCGCAAGGTGGAGCAGCTCCGCGGCTTCGAACGCGACTACCGCTCACGCCTGAAGGCCTACATCGAGGGCCAGCTGCGCGACCTGGACGCCCGTGGTTCCGTTGCCGCCCCTGAGGTTGGCGAAAGCAGCAGCGCCGCCGTTTAGCACGTATTCTGAAGGCCGGTGGCTGAGGATTCCTCGGCCACCGGCTTTTGCCATTAACGACGGTTCCCGAATGAAAGCACCATGACTGACGACCTTGCCGCTGACGCAGCGCACCCAGCTTCATCATCACCGCGGCCACGGCGCGCCGTCCTGCTGTCCCTGTTCGCCGGGCTGGCAGTTTTCGCCTACGTCTTCGATCAGCTCACCAAGCTGTGGGTCACCAGCACCATGGTGGAGGGCGAACGGATCCCGGTGCTGCCCCCGCTGCTGCACTGGTACTACATCCGCAACTCCGGTGCCGCCTTCTCCATCGGCGAGAACGTGACCTGGGTGTTCACCATCATCATGGTGGTGGTCGCCGCCGCTATCCTGTTCCAGCTCCGCAAGCTGGGGTCCGCTTGGTGGGCGCTGGCGCTGGGGCTGCTGTTCGGCGGCGCCCTGGGAAACCTGACGGACCGGCTGTTCCGGGACCCTTCCTTCGGCATGGGGCACGTGGTGGACTTCATCCAGCTGCCCAACTTTGCGATCTTCAACATCGCCGACTCCGCCGTCGTGTCCTCCGTGGTCATCATCTGCCTGCTGACGCTGCGCGGGATCGCCCTTGACGGATCGCACCACAGCGTCGAAAAGCGGAACGGGACCGACAATGTCTGAGCGGGTGGTGGTTCCCGAGGAACTGGACGGGGCCCGTGTGGACGCCGGCCTGGCCAAGCTGATGGGCATGTCCCGTTCATCCGCCGCAACCCTGATAGCCGAAGGCAACGTCGTCAGCGGCGGAAAACCGGTGGGGAAGTCCGCCAAGCTCGCGTCCGGCACCGTGCTGCACGTGACCGTCCCCGAGCGCCGGGATCCCCTTGAAGTCGTGGAGGAAGTTGTGGAAGGCCTGAAGATCCTGCTGGATGACGACGACTTTGTGGTGGTCGACAAGCCGGTGGGAGTCGCGGCTCATCCCTCGCCCGGCTGGGTGGGGCCCACCGTCGTCGGCGGACTCGCCGGTGCCGGCTACCGCATTTCCACGTCCGGCTCCGCCGAGCGCGCCGGCATCGTCCACCGCCTCGACGTCGGCACCTCCGGAGTCATGGTGGTGGCCAAGACGGAACCCGCCTACACCGCCCTCAAACGGGCGTTCAAGGAACGCACCGTGGACAAGGTCTACCATGCAGTGGTCCAGGGCCTGCCGGATCCCCTGCAGGGCACCATCGACGCCCCGATCGGCCGCCATCCCGGCCACGACTGGCGCTTCGCCGTGATCGAGGATGGCAGGCCATCGGTGACGCACTACGAGGTCCTTGAGGCATTCGGCAAGGCCACGCTGGTTGAGGTGCACCTGGAGACCGGCAGGACCCACCAGATCCGGGTCCACTTCGCCGCGCTCCGCCATCCGTGTGCCGGCGACCTCACCTACGGGGCAGACCCCCGGCTCGCCGCCACCCTCGGGCTGACCCGCCAGTGGCTGCACGCCCGTGAACTGGGTTTTGACCACCCGCGTACCGGCGAACGCGTCACCGTGGCCAGCGAGTACCCCGAGGACCTCGCCTACGCCCTGGAGGTCCTGGGCACGGGCAAGGCCTGAGCCTGCGGCACGCCGGCATTAATTGTCAGGGGGTCGGCACTAGAATGGTCCGGTGACTTCCAGCAATGACTCGTTCGTACATCTCCACACCCACACCGAGTACTCGATGCTGGACGGCGCCGCCAGGCTAGGTGAGCTGTTCGACGAAACCGAGCGGCTGGGGATGCCAGCCCTGGCGACCACTGACCACGGTTACCTGTTCGGTGCCTTCGACTTCTGGCGGAAGGCCACCGACAAGGGCATCAAGCCCATCATCGGCGTCGAAGCGTATGTGACTCCCGGGACTGCGCGCGGCGACAAGGGCCGCGTCCGCTGGGGCGAAGAGAGCCAGCGCAAGGACGACGTTTCCGGCGGTGGCTCCTACACGCACATGACCCTGCTGAGCTACAACAACGTGGGCATGCGGAACCTGTTCCGTGCCTCCTCGATCGCGTCCCTGGATTCGGTCTTCGGCAAGTGGCCCCGGCTGGACCGCGAGCTGCTGAACACGTACTCCGAAGGGCTCATCGCCACCACCGGCTGCCCCTCCGGCGAGGTCCAGACCCGGCTGCGGCTCGGCCAGTACCGCGAAGCAGTGGAAGCCGCCGCTGAGTTCCGGGACATCTTCGGCGCGGAGAACTATTTCTGCGAACTCATGGACCACGGGCTGGACATCGAACGCCGTGTCACCGGGGACCTCCTGCGGCTGGCCAAGGAGCTGAACCTCCCGCTCGTTGCCACCAACGACCTGCACTACACCCACGAGCACGACGCCAAGGCGCACGAGGCCCTGCTGGCCATCCAGTCCGGCTCGACGCTCCTTGAACCCACCTACGACAACGGCGGTTCGCGTTTCGCGTTCTCCGGCAGCGGCTACTACCTGAAGTCGCCGCAGGAAATGCGCGAACTGTTCCGCGACCACCCGGAGGCGTGCGACAACACGCTGCTGATTGCCGAGCGCTGCGAGGTGTCCTTCAACACCGGCGCCAACTACATGCCGCGGTTCCCCTGCCCCGAGGGTGAGGACGAAACGTCCTGGCTCGTCAAGGAAGTCGACAAGGGACTCCAGTACCGCTACCCGGCAGGGATCCCGGACGAGGTCCGCAAACAGGCCGACTACGAGCTTGGCGTCATCACCTCGATGGGGTTCCCCGGCTACTTCCTCGTGGTGGCCGACTTCATCAACTGGGCCAAGAACAACGGCATCCGCGTGGGTCCGGGCCGTGGCTCCGGTGCAGGTTCCATGGTGGCCTACGCCATGCGCATCACCGACCTTGACCCGCTGCGGCACGGCCTGATCTTCGAACGGTTCCTGAACCCTGACCGTGTCTCCATGCCTGACTTCGACGTCGACTTCGATGACCGGCGCCGTTCCGAGGTCATCGACTACGTGACCCGCAAGTACGGCGACGAACGCGTGGCGATGATCGTCACCTACGGCACCATCAAGACCAAGCAGGCGCTGAAGGACTCCTCCCGCGTGCTGGGCTACCCCTTCAGCATGGGCGAACAGCTGACCAAGGCCCTGCCGCCTGCCGTGATGGCCAAGGATATTCCGCTTGCCGACATTCAGAACAAGGATGCCAAGCGCTATAGCGAGGCGGGGGATTTCCGGCAGCTGATCAGCACGGACCCCGAGGCCGCCAAGGTCTTCGAGACCGCGCTGGGCATTGAGGGCCTGAAACGCCAATGGGGCGTGCATGCGGCCGGTGTCATCATGTCCTCGGACCCCATCATCGACGTCATTCCGATTATGCGCCGTTTCCAGGACGGCCAGGTCATCACCCAGTTCGACTACCCGACGTCCGAAGGCCTCGGCCTGATCAAGATGGACTTCCTCGGGCTCCGAAACCTGACGATCATTTCCGATGCCCTGGAAAACATCAAAATGAACCGCGGCATCGACCTTGATCTGGAAACGCTGGAGCTGGATGACGCGCCGTCCTATGACCTGCTGGCCCGTGGTGACACGCTGGGCGTTTTCCAGCTCGACGGCGGCCCTATGCGGTCACTGCTCAAGCTCATGAAGCCCGACAACTTCGAAGACATCTCCGCCGTGCTGGCGCTGTACCGACCGGGTCCCATGGGCGCCAACGCGCACACCGACTACGCGCTGCGCAAGAACAAGATCCAGGACGTCATCCCGATCCATCCGGAACTGGCGGAGCCGCTGGAGGACATTCTGGGCGGCACCTTCGGACTGATCGTGTACCAGGAACAGGTTATGGCCGTGGCGCAGAAGCTCGCCGGCTACTCCCTGGGCCAGGCAGACATTCTCCGCCGGGCCATGGGTAAGAAGAAGAAGTCCGAACTGGACAAGCAGTTTGCCGGCTTCTCGCAGGGCATGCAGGACAACGGCTACTCCATGGCGGCCGTGAAGACCCTGTGGGACATCCTGTTGCCCTTCTCCGACTACGCCTTCAACAAGGCGCACTCGGCGGCGTACGGCGTGATCTCGTACTGGACGGCGTACCTGAAGGCGCACTACGCGCCGGAGTACATGGCCGCGCTGCTGACCTCGGTGGGCGACGACAAGGACAAGTCCGCGATCTACCTCAACGAATGCCGCCGCATGGGCATCACGGTGCTGCCGCCGGACGTCAACGAGTCGGCCCTGAACTTCACCCCGGTCGGGGCGGACATCCGCTTCGGCATGGGCGCCATCCGCAACGTCGGCGTCAACGTCGTCGAGGCGATGGTGGCCGCCCGCGAAAAAGAAGGCGCCTACGGTTCCTTCAAGGACTACCTCATGAAGGTGCCTGCCGTGGTGTGCAACAAGCGCACCATCGAGTCCCTGATCAAGGCCGGAGCCTTTGACTCGCTGGGCCACCACCGCCGCGCGCTGGCCATGGTCCACGAAGAAGCCATCGATTCCGTCATTACCCTCAAACGCAACGAGGCCATCGGCCAGTTCGATCTCTTTGCCGGCTTCGACGAGGCCGAGTCCGAGTCATCGCTCAGCATCGAGATCCCCGACCTGCCGGAATGGGAGAAGAAGGACAAGCTTGCGTTCGAGCGCGACATGCTGGGCCTGTACGTCTCAGACCACCCGCTGCAGGGCCTCGAAGGGGTCCTGAGCCAGCACGCCGACCAGTCCATCACCTCGATCATCGCGGAGGACGGGCCGCATGACGGCGCCATCGTCACCATCGCGGGCATGATCACCTCGCTGAGCCGCCGGATCGCAAAGGCCAGCGGCAACGCCTATGCCCGGGCAGAGATCGAGGACCTCGGCGGTTCCATGGAGGTCATGTTCTTCGGCCAGGTCTACGGGCCGATCGCCTCGGTACTCGCCGAGGACCTGATCGTGGTGGTCAAGGGCCGGCTGCAGCGCCGGGACGACGGTGCCGTGACCCTGAACTGCATGGAGCTCTCCGTCCCGGACCTCAGCCAGGGCACCAACGGGCCACTGGTGATCACCATGCCAACGCACAAGGCCACCGAGGCCGTGGTCACGGAACTGGGGGATGTGCTGCGCAACCACCGTGGCAACTCCGAGGTCCGGGTGCACCTGCAGGGCGACAGCCGCATCGAGGTCATGGCGCTTCCGGTGCACCTGCGGGTGAATCCGAACCCGTCGCTGTTCGGAGACCTGAAGGTGCTGCTGGGCCCGGCCTGCCTGGACGCCTAGGCGTCGTTTCGCCGGCGCCCGGTTTCGCCGGCGCCTGGTTTCGCCGGCGCCTGGTTCGCCGTCGTCGGGATTCCGCAGGTCCTAGATTTCGTAGTCCAGCGGGACGGGCTGCCCATAGGTTCCGGAGTGGTACAGCAGCGGCGAGCCGTCCTCGCCAACCTGCCCTTCCACCACTTCGACCACGACGACGGCGTTGTTCTCGAAAGACAGGCGCATCTGGATCTTGCCGATCAGCCAGCCGGACACGTCCTTGAGTACCGGCACGTCATACGGCCCGTGGGCCCAGTGGTCGCCGGCGAAACGTTCCTTGGTGCGGGCGAACCGGTCGGCCAGCTCCTGGTTCTCAAGCCCCAGCATGTGCACGCCGATATACGCGGTGTTGGCCACCGCAGGCCACGAGCTGGAACTGCGCGCCATGTTGAAGGTGAAGCGCGGCGGCTTGGCGGACAGCGAGGCAACAGAGGTTGCCGTGAAACCGTAGGGGACCCCGTCATAGTTCACCGTGATGATCGCCACGCCCGCTGCGTGCCGGCGGAACATCTCTTTGAACGTGCCCTCGAAGGCAACATCATCTGAGGTCACTGGAATCGATCTCCCTACTGAATCCGTTCCGATTGAGTCTCTAGTACAAGACTATGGGGCTTCCGGGCGGATGGGACATTCCTTTGGCAGCAGGCACGTGGCGCGGAATGCCGGCCAACATTTGACGGCCACATTTGTTAACGTTTCTTCATGACCCAGCCTGCGCCCGTCCCTCCAATACGCCCCTCCGACGAGGCCCGGGGCGCCCTGCGCCGGCCCGGCAAGGGCTGGGCCTGGGCGGCGGGAATCATCGGCGCCGGCATCCCGGCCGGGCTACTCTGGTGGCTCCTGGCCCCGGGCGGGCAAAACCTCGTTTCGGGAAACTCCGCCCTGTCGTCCGGAACCAACAGCGAGGGCTGGCTGCCCCGGGATCTGGTGCTGGCGGGACTGTTTGTGTTTGCGGGCTGCCTGGTGGCCGTGCTGTTGGCAGGCCGGCGGGACGGCGGGACGCGTCGGATGCTGCTGCTGTCCGTCGCCGCAAGCGCAGTGGCGGCCGTCCTCGCATGGCAGATCGGCGTGCTGGCCGGCCGCTGGCTGGGTGCTCCGCAGGACACGTCGGCGAACGCGAGCGTCGCCTTCACGCTGCGTTCCCTGACCGTCCTCGTCCTGTGGCCCGCGGCTGTCGCCGCAGGTTTCTTCGTTCTGCGCATCATCGGACTCCTGCGTGCCTCCGTGGACCAGGAGGCGGACCGGGAGCCCGACGGCCACGGCGGCGACGTCCGCACGTGGCAGCAGCGGCCGTAACCGGGGGCGGTAACAGACGTCGGGGCCGCGGGACCGCGGTGCGTAAAATGTACTGGTGACCACTTCTCCGGACAGCTCCGCACGCCCGAACACCCCCGCCGTCGACTTCCGCACCGTTGACCTGCGCGGCCGCAGCCTCAGTCTGGCCGAACTCCGCGAGGCGGTGCCGCGGGCGCGGCATCAGACAGTCGCAGACGCCGAGCAGAAGGTCACCGACATCATCGCGGCAGTCCGCACGCGCGGCTTCGCCGCCCTGGCGGACTTCGCCCGCACGTTCGACGGCGTGGAGCAGTCCCATCCGCGCGTTCCGGCCGAGGCGCTGCAGTCAGCGCTGGACGGCCTGGACCCCGCTGTCCGCTCGGCGCTTGAAGAGTCCATCAGCCGTGCACGCCGGTTCGCGGACGGGCAGCGCCCGGCCGACGTCGACATCTCCCTGGGCGACGGGGCAGTGGTGAGCCAGAAGTGGGTGCCCGTGGCACGCGTGGGCCTGTACGTGCCCGGCGGCCTGGCGGTCTACCCGTCCTCGGTGATCATGAACGTTGTTCCGGCGCTGGCCGCAGGGGTGGAGTCGATTGCACTCGCCTCGCCGCCGCAGAAGGACTTTGGCGGCCTCCCGCACCCCACGATCCTGGCCGCTGCGGCGCTGCTGGGGATCGACGAGGTGTACGCCATCGGCGGAGCCCAGGCCATCGCCGCCTTCGCCTACGGCGTACCCGGCGAATCAGGGAGTCCCGCACTGGAACCCGTCGACGTCGTGACCGGGCCCGGAAATATCTTCGTGGCCACGGCCAAGCGCCTCGTCAAGGGCGTGGTGGGGATCGACTCCGAGGCCGGCACCACGGAAATTGCCATCCTCGCGGACTCCACGGCCCGCCCTGCCTTCGTAGCCGCCGACCTGATCAGCCAGGCGGAGCACGATCCGAAGGCCGCCTCCGTCCTGATCACGGATTCCCTCCAGCTCGCCGCGGAGGTCCGGGAGGAACTGGAGTTGCAGGCCGCGTCCACCAAGCACAGCCAGCGCGTCCGCGAGGCGCTCTCCGGCCCGCAGTCCGGCGTGGTGCTCGTTGACGACCTCGACCAGGGGATCGCGGCGTGCGACGCCTACGCCGCGGAGCACCTGGAGATCATGACGGCGGACGCCCCTGCTGTGGCGGCGCGGATCCGGAACGCGGGCGCCATTTTCGTCGGCGACTACAGCCCGGTCAGCCTCGGCGACTACTGCGCCGGCTCCAACCACGTACTTCCCACGAGCGGCACGGCGGCTTTCTCATCCGGGCTGAACGTGACCACGTTCCTGCGCGCCATCCAGGTGATCAACTACTCGGAGGCGGCGCTTGGGCAGGTCAGCGGCCACATCGTCAGCCTCTCCGGCGCGGAAGACCTCCCGGCACACGGTGATGCGGTCACCGTCCGGTTCCAGGCAGGCCGATGACCACTACATGTAGTCATCCGCCACTACATGTAGTAATTACAGGCTTGTTATTCGGCTATATGTGGCCGTAGACTGGTGGCGGAAGAAGCTTTGGCGAGGGGTATGGAAGGGCAGGGAAATACGTGTACTGTCCGTTTTGCCGCAACCCCGATTCGCGAGTGGTGGACAGCCGGATGGCCGACGACGGTTCCGCCATCCGTCGCCGCCGGCAGTGCCCCGAGTGCGGCCGCCGCTTCACCACCGTGGAAACCACCAGCCTGTCCGTGATCAAGCGCTCCGGCGTGGGCGAGCCCTTCAGCCGCAGCAAGGTCATCAACGGTGTCCGCAAGGCATGCCAGGGCCGGCCCGTGAGCGAGGACGACCTCGCCATGCTGGCGCAGGAAGTCGAAGAGAACATCCGGGCCTCCGGCGCGGCGGAAATCGACGCCCACGAGGTTGGCCTGATCATTCTCGGGCCGCTGCAGAAGCTGGACAAGGTGGCGTACCTCCGGTTCGCCAGTGTCTACCAGGCCTTTGAATCACTCGAGGACTTCGAATCCGCTATTGCGCTGCTCCGGCACGAGTCCGATGTCGAGGCCAGGGACGCGGCAACCCGCCGGGGCGACGGTAGGGGCGCCGAAGGCAGGAATGCCGAGGACAAGGCCTCACAGGCAAAAGGCCCGGACGCAAAGAACGTGGACTCAAAGAACACGGACGCAAAGAACACGGACGCAAAGAACACCGCGAAAAGCACGCTATGAAGTCTCCGGTGGCGGCATCGGAGGGGAAGCCGCAGCCGCCACCGGCTCCAGCGAAGACGCCGAAAGAGGCAGAGGTCCTGCCGGCTTTCATGCGAAATATAGGCACACCAGAAGCACCGGACAGAATTCTGTCCGGTGCTTCTGTCATGTGGGCTGGCAATCATCCGTACGAATTACTCACTACGCATTGTGACGCTTGACACGTGTTAGGTCGGTCATCTACAGTTCCTAACACGTGTTAGGAAGGAAAATGACATGACCGGAGCCACAAACGGGCACCTGCGGGAAATCACCCGCCGTACCGCCTTGGGTGCCCTCGGCGCGGGAATTATCGGAGCAACGGTTGCATCGTGGCCGCGTCTCTCCGGGACCGACATTCCGGGCCGCGGCGACAACAGCCTCAGCATCGCCATCATGGGCACCGCCGCGGACGCCGCCGCCCGCCAGCGCGCCATCGACGCTTTCACCCGCCTCCACCCGGAGATCAAGGTCAAAGTCCAGGCCATCCAGGCCGTCGACTGGAAAGACTTCTTCACCAAGATCCTCACCATGGTGGCCGCGGGCACGCCGCCGGATGTGGTCTACGTGGCCACCGAAGGCGCCCAGCTGTTCGCCGAAAAACTCGCCCACCCGCTCGACGAATACGTGCGCCGCGACGCCGCGGACATGGCCGAGTTCTTCGATGACGTCCACCCCAGCCTAGTGGAGGCGTTCATGTACAAGGGCAGCCTGTACCAGCTCCCCATGGACTGGAACGCGGCCAACATGTACTACAACACCACCGCATTCGCGCAGGCCGGGCTGGACCGCCCCGCGGATGACTGGACCCACATTGACTTCCGCAACAGCCTTGCCGCCATGCGCAAGGCCCGCACTTCGGACTTCACCCCGTACTACTGGACCAACCGGCTCTTCGGCGGCGTGGTGCCGTGGCTCTACGCGAACGACACCAGTTTCCTGAAGGAAACCAGGTCAACCGGCGGGGAGTGGCTCTGGGACGGCTTCTACGCCAAGGACGCATCCCGCAGCCTCCGTTCCGGCGGATACCAGTGGCTGGAGCCGAACGCCAATGACGACCGTGTGTTCGAGTCCTTTGACTACCTCCGCGGCCTGGTCAAGGACGGGCTGGGTGTCCGTCCGGAGGAGGGCGGCGGCAGCTCCCTCGTTGGTCTGTTCGCCTCCAACCGGATCGGAACCACACCGGCGGGCGGGTACTGGGTGGAGGGACTGCATGAGGCCGGCATGGGCGAAAGCGCCTTCGACGTCCAGTTCTTCCCGCGCTGGAAGACCCAGCGCCACCAGTTCGGCACCGCCGGCTACGCGATCATGAAGACCGCCAAGGACAAGGACGCCGCCTGGGAATGGATCAAGTTCAGCTCCAGCCGCGAGGCGATGGAACTGATCTTCCCCAACCCGATCACCACACCGGCACGGCGCTCCATGGTCAACGAGCGGCTCTACGCCGGCAAGGGACCAGCCCACTGGAAGGTCTTCTACGACACCCTGGACCGGTTCCCCACCACCGGCCCCATCCCGGCGCCGCCGCAGCAGGCCGCGGTCGAAACGGCACTGATGAAGAACGTCTCACTGGCTGTCAGCGGCGACGAACGCCAGCTCAAGCAGGCACTCGCCTCCATGCAGCGCGACCTTGAACTGGCCCTGAGGAGGCAGTCATGAGCACCACCACCCCGCCGCGGGAGCGGCCGAGGCAGGCCGCCGGTCCGGCCGCTCGGGCCAAGGCACCCGCATCCAACGCCCGGCACAGCCAGCGCTGGCTGGCCTGGATCTTCCTGGCCCCCACCGTCCTCGGCATGGGGCTGTTCACCCTGATCCCGATCGTGGCCTCCGTGGTTCTTGCCTTCTTCCGCTGGGACATCATCTCGGCGCCGAGTTTCGTGGGCTTCGACAACTTCTCCGAAGTTGTCCAGGATCCGACGGTGCGGGTTTCGTTCCTGAACACCATCCTGTTCGTGGTGGTGGCGGTGTCACTGCAGCTGGGACTGGCCCTGGCGCTGGCCACCATGGTGCAGGAGAAGATGCCCGCCTGGCTGCGCGTGTTCTTCCGCTCGGCCTTCTTCTTCCCGCTGATCCTCTCCGCTGCCTCGGTGTCGATCTTCATGCGGTACCTCTTCAACGAACAGTTCGGCGTGGTCAACTGGTTCCTGTCCCTCGTGGGCATCCCCGCGGTGCCGTGGCTGACCACGCCGGGCGGGTCGGCCGCCGTCGTGATTCTTGTCTACGTGTGGCAGAATTTCGGGTTCTCCTTCCTGCTGTTCATCGGCGGCCTGGCGTCGATTCCCGTGGAGACCTACGAAGCGGCATCGATCGACGGCGCCACAGGCTGGCGCAAGCACCTGCACGTCACGCTGCCCCTGCTGAGCCCCACCACGCTGGTGGCCTCGGTGATGGCCATCATCAGCGCCCTGCAGGTGTTCGACCAGCCATACGTGCTGACCCGCGGCGGGCCCGGCGACTCCACCCGCACGGCCGTCATGGTCATCTTTGAGTCGGCCTTCCAGCGCCTCGAATTCGGTCAGGCGTCCGCCATCGGCGTGCTGCTCACCCTGATCATCATGGCCATCACGGCCGCGCAATTCCGGCTCAGCAAACGATTCGTCTTCTACCAGTGAGGCCAGCCATGACAACCACAACAGACCACGGCCTGGCTGGGCATTCCCCCCGGCTCTCCGAAGGCCTCCCTGTAACGTCACCCAGGCGGCGCAGGTTCAGCTGGAACTTCGTCCTCCGCATCGCCCTGCTGCTGCTTGCGGCCGCCCTGACGCTGGGCCCGGTGATGTGGACCCTGTCCACCTCGCTGCGGTCGCCGTCGGAATCCTTCAAGCTGCCGCCGTCGTTCATTCCGTGGAACCCGGACTTCACGTCCTATGGCGAGGTCTTCCAGCAGCTGAATATTTTCCTGCTCGTCCTCAACAGCGCCCTGGTGACCGGGCTGATCGCGGTGGGCCAGATGGTCACCGCGGCACTGGCCGGCTATGCGTTCGCGCATCTGAAGTTCCGCGGCCGCGGCGCACTCTTCTCGATCGTGCTGGCCACCATGATGGTGCCGGTGCAGGTCACGATTGTGCCCGTCTTCATGCTGATCCGCGGCATGGGCCTCTCCGACACGCTGCTGGCGCTGATCCTCCCGGCCATCCCGACGGCGTTCGGCACCTTCCTGATGCGCCAGTACTTCATGGGGCTTCCCGCTGAACTGGCCGAGGCTGCCTCGATCGACGGCGCCTCGCCGTGGCGGACCTTCCGATCCGTGTATGCACCGCTGGCGATGCCCGGCCTGGCGATTGTGGGAATCCTCGCGTTCAACTTCCACTGGAACGAGTTTTTCCGCCCGCTCATCCTGACCATTTCCGAGCAAAACTTCACGCTCCCGCTGGGACTCGTCTCACTCCAGGGCAACCTGGGAACCGGCAGCATCTCCGTGGTGCTTGCAGGCGTGGTCCTGTCCATGATTCCGGCGCTGGTGGTCTTCATGTTCGGCCAGCGCGCACTTCAGGACGGCCTCACCGCCGGCACCGGAAAATGACCTCTTCACCGAAAGGCTTCGCCATGCCCTCCCCGGACCTCGCCGCCGTCCACATCAGAACAGTCCACTCCAGCACAGTCCACTTCGACGACGTCGCTGCCGCCCACCCCGACGCCGCCTTCCCGCGGTTCCACCCACGTCCCGCGCAGGGCTGGATCAACGACCCCAACGGCATCAGCCACCTCAACGGCCGGTACCACGTCTTCTTCCAGTACAACCCGGACTCCGCCCGGCACCATGAAATCGCCTGGGGCCACGTGAGCTCCGCGGACCTGGTGCGCTGGGAGGAACACCCGGTGGCGCTGCGACCGCAGTCCGGCGGCCCGGATGAGTATGGATGCTGGACGGGTGTGGTGACGGACGACGGCGGTGTTCCCACCGCGGCGTACTCGGGCGTCCGCGGCGATGGGGGCCACTCACAGGTGGTGATCGCCCGCGGCTCGGAGGACCTGGTCCACTGGGAGCAGACGGGCCACGTGGCGGCCTCGATGCCGGCCGACGGGCAGGTCACGGCGGTGCGCGACCCGTTCATCTTCCGGTTCAACGGCAAGCGGTACGCCATGCAGGGCGCCGGTCTCGCCAACGGTCACGCCGCACTGCTCCTGTACACGGTGGAGGACATGTCGGACTGGAAATACCAGGGCATCTGGCTGACCTCGGAGAACGCGGTGGCCGCCGATTTCACGCCGGCAGAGATCTGGGAATGCCCGCAGCTGGTGCGGGTGCCGGATGCCACCGAATCTGCCGCGGACTCCCGCGACGCCGGAACCTGGCTGATGATGTTCTCGCTCTGGCTCTCAGGTGACGCGCACGAACACGCCAACGGGGTGGGCCACCTGATCGGCTCGCTGACCGAGGATCCTGAAACAGGATTGCCGGTCTTCACCCCCCGCAGTGGCGGGAAGTCCGACCTGGGCCGTGACTTCTATGCACCCCAGGTCGTGGCGCTGGAAGACCGGGCCCTGCTGTGGGGCTGGGCCAATGAGGGCCCCGGCCGCGACGGACGCCGCGGCCGCGGCCAGGACGAAATCGACGCCGCCGGCTGGGCCGGGGTCCTGACTTTCCCGCGTGAACTCTCGGTGCTGGACAACGCCCTTGCCGTCAGCCCCGCCCCCGAAATCGACGCCTACCGTGGCGCCCTGACAGCCAGCCAGGCCGAAGGAACCGCTGTGCTGCCGGCGTTTGCTGAAGCCGTGGTGACTGGTGGCGCCGGCGGCGGGGACACCGCCGTCGAACTCCTGCTCGTGGGGGACGGCACCAGCCAGACAGTGTTCAGCGGAACCATCGAACCGGGGGAGGAACTGCGGGTCTTCGTGGATGCTTCGCTGGTTGAGGTCTACCGGGCCGGTTCTGTGGCCACGACGCTGCGGGCGTACCCCGCTGCGGGCGAGGAATGGCAGCTGCGCCTTCCGGAAGGAGCAACGGCGGACGTCTGGGCATTGGAACAGCCCGCAGCCCAGGGCTGACGCCTGACGCGCCCGCCGGCCGGGATTTATCGCCCGGCGGGGACGGGGCCGGTGGAATCCCGGACCACCAGGCGGCAGGGAACCATCGTCTCGACGGCGGCCACGGGTCCAGCGTCGGCAGCAGCCGCGCTGGAAGCCGCGCCGCCGTCGTCGTGCTTTCCGTTGGGTGTGGACCCCACCTCGGCGAGCAGTGACGTCATGGCGGCGGCGCCCATCTCCCGGAGCGGCAGGGCCATGGTGGTGAGGGCAGGGACCATGGCCTTGGCGACGCGGAATTCATCGTCGTAGCCCATGACGGAGACATCCTGCGGGACGCTCAGCCCCAGCCGGTAGCAGGCCAGCACGACGCCGATGGCCAGTCGGTCGTTGGCGCACAGGATCGCCGTGGGGCGGATGGCCGGGTCCACGCCGTCGAGCATCTTCATGGCGCCGTGGAAACCGGCGTCGATGTCCCAGCCCACCTGGAGGACCCGGTCCTCGTTCACCGGCAGACCCGCGGCCTTGAAGGCCTCGCGGTAGCCCTCGATCCGCCGGGGCGCCGCGGGAGTCAGGGAATCGCCGGCGAGGAAGGCGATGTCCCGGTGGCCGAGGGACATCACGTGCCCGGCGGCTTCACGTCCGCCGCGGACCTCGTCCGGGATCACTGCCGGCAGGCCGGCGTCGGGGCGGTCGTCGAAACAGTTAGCCAGGATCGACGGGACCCGGGCCATGTTCGGCGGCACGTGCAGGGGACGCAGGCCCACGGTCACGTACATCAGCCCGTCCACCTGGCGGTCCAGCAGGGTTTCCACGGCGCTCTCGTCGCGCGACTCGTCCAGCTCCGTGTCCATCACCACGGTGACAAAGCCGTGCGACCGGGCCACGGCGTCCGCACCGGCGATGATGTTGCCGTCGAACGGGCTGGTGACCACCTGGTCCGACACGATCCCGATGACCCGCGACTGCTGGTTGCGCAGGCTCAGCGCAATCTTGTTCGGCGAGTAGTTGAGGGTGGCGGCGGCTTCCCGGATGCGCTGCTGGCTCTCGAGGGCCACGTTGCCGTCGCCCCGCCCGTTGAGCACGAGCGACACAGCGCTGCGCGAGACACCCGCCAGCTTGGCGACGTCCAGTGCGGTGGCCTTGCGGTTCATGGGCTGATCCTTTTATGGGCAGTTTACTGCTTTGCTGCAGTCTACCTAACTCGTGTGAGCTACATCGTGACCGGCGCCGGTCCAAACGCCGAAGGGCGGCAGACACGGGGTCTGCCCCCCTTCGGCGGTTTTGGCGGGCCGGGTTTGCCCCGGCCCGCGCGCGGGTTTCTTGGCCAGTTCGTTCTTGACGGCGATCACGAGGGCAGCGCCCACGATTCCCGCCACGTTATTAAGCA